>DATASX010000015.1 GCA_036269075.1 Sporichthyaceae bacterium | reverse complement strand
CACCAGGTACGCGCTCCCGGCGCCGACGCCGACCAGCACCACGACCACCGCGGAGACCGCGACCACGCGCCGCCGCTTGTTGACCGGACGGAAGCGCGGCACGGCGCCGCTCCCGGGCGGGCGGAGCACACTCACTCAGGTCCCCAAACTCGCGGTGCGGTACCTAACAGCAGTGATCCCAAACCCTAGGCGAGGAGGGACCGGTCCCGAGGGGCGGTAAGCGCAATCGTGACCCGCGTGCCGACCTCCGACCCGCCCGAGGTACGCGGCGGGCCGGCGGCGATCACTCGCCGAGCTCCAGGATCCTGGCGTGGACCACGGTGCGCTGCCGCAGCGCGGCCCGGACCGCCCGGTGCAGGCCGTCCTCGAGGTACAACTCGCCGTGCCACTCCACGACGTGGGCGAACAGGTCGCCGTAGAAGGTGGAGTCCTCGGACAACAGCGTCGACAGGTCCAGTTGGCTCTTGGTCGTGACCAGCTGGTCGAGCCGGACCGCGCGCGGCGCGATGACCGACCAGGCGCGCTGCGAAGTGCTGTGGTCCGGGTAGGGACGACTCTCGCCGACCTTCTTGAAAATCACGGTTCCGGATTCTACCCGCGAGCGCTGGGGGCCTGCTCGGGTGCCTTCTTGAAAATCACGGCTCCGGGCAGTGCTACCCGCGCGCGTCCCGCTCCTGCTCGAGGGCGGCCAGGACCAGCTCCGTCACCGAGGCCAACGACTTGATCTGAGCCGGCGTCAGGCGATCCATGAACACCCGGCGCACCGTCTCGACGTGGGGCGGGGCGGCAGCCTCGATCGCCGACCGGCCGACCGGTGTCACCGAGACGATCTGACCGCGGGCGTCCTCGGAGCAGTCCGAGCGTTCGATCAGCCCGCGCGCGGCCATCCGGGCCAGTTGATGCGACAGCCGGCTCTTCTCCCAGCCGAGCGACTCGGCCAGCGTGAACGCCCGCACTCGGCCGCCGAGTTCGTCGGTCAGGCACACCAGCACCGCGAAATCGGACATCGACAACTCGGAGTTCGCCGCCATCTCACGCGCCAGGTACGTGTTCAGCTGCGTCCACATCTGGAGCAGGCCGCGCCAGGCGCGCTGTTCCTGCTCGTCCAGCCACCTCGGCTCGGCCATGTGCACAGTCTGCCAGAGAACTAGTTGACACGTCATCCATTTCTGTTATGGTTGACACATCAACCAAATCTGGGAGGACGAAATGAGCGCGAACCCGAACCTGACCGGTACCTGGACCCTCGATGCCACGCACAGCCGCCTCGGCTTCGTCGCCCGCCACGCGATGGTCACCAAGGTGCGCGGGTCGTTCACCGACTTCGCCGGCTCCGCGGTCCTCGACGTCGACGACGTGGCCGGGACGAAGGTCGACGTGACCATCGCGGTAGCCAGCGTCAACACCGGCAACGAGCAGCGCGACGGGCACCTGCGGACCAATGACTTCTTCGACGCCGTCAACTTCCCGCAGATCCACTTCGCCGCCACCGGCGCCGAGGCGATCGACGACGAGAACTACCGCCTGGTGGGCGACCTGACGATCAAGGACACGACGCTGCCGGTCAGCGTGGACTTCGAGTTCACCGGCCTGGCGACCGACCCGTACGGCAACCAGCGCGCCGGCTTCGAGGGCCGCACCGTCATCAACCGCAAGGACTGGGGCGTGAACTTCAACGCCGCCCTCGAGACCGGCGGCGTGTTGGTCTCGGAGAAGATAACTCTCGAGTTCGACATCTCGATGATCAAGTCCTGACCCGTCCGCAGCGGCACGCGATCGAGCCCACCCTCCGGGGTGGGCTCGGTGCGTTTTCGTCCGCTGCCCAAAGCCCTTGACCCGCGTAGGGCGGAACGATTCGGACGAATCTGACGAAGAGTCAGGTCCACTTACCGGGTTGCACCAGATCGGACCGAAGCGTTAACCCGACGCGCGTAAAGGCGGCCCCATCAACTGACGAAGAAGGTTCTGCCCGGCCGAATGCCGGGGTGCCTTCGCGCATGTTCCGTGGCCGTCAGGAGTACTTGTGCCGAACCGTGGTCGCCCGCTGTTCACCGTTTCGAGTCGGCGGCGGATCGCCCGCGCGAGCGTGGTGCTCTCCGCCCTCTCCCTGCTGGCCGCAGCCGCGGGACAGGACGCGGCATCGGCCGCGAGCAGCGGATCGACGGTCACCTACACGAACGTGTGCCCGGTGCATCCCGCCAAGGGCCAGATGACCTGCTTGTCCATGCGCCGTACCGACATCAAGTCGAAGACCCGCGCCCAGATGGCGGCCGCGGCGACGACCCCGTCCGGTTTCTCGCCGGCCTCGCTGGCCTCGGCCTACAACATTCCGACGACGCTCGGCGCCGGCAGCACCGTCGCGATCGTCGACGCCTACGACGACCCGATGGCCGAGTCCGACCTGGCCACCTACCGGTCCCAGTACGGGCTGCCGGCCTGCACCACGGCCAACGGCTGCTTCCACAAGGTCAACGAGAGCGGCGGCTCGACCCTGCCCGCAGCCGATTCGGGCTGGGCCGGCGAGATCGCGCTGGACACCGACATGGCGTCTGCGGCGTGCCCGTTGTGTCACATCCTGCTGGTCGAGGCCAGCAGCGCGAACGACTCCGACCTCGGCACCGCGGTGAACTACGCGGCGGGCGTGTCCGGCGTGAAGGCGATCTCCAACAGCTACGGTGGCAGCGAGAGCTCCTCGGACACCTCGGAGGTCACCAAGTACTACACCCACCCGGGAATCGCGATCACCGCCTCGGCCGGTGACGACGGCTACGGGGCCGAGTTCCCGGCCTCCTCGCCGAGCGTCATCGCGGTCGGCGGCACCTCGTTGAGCAAGGCGAGCAACACCCGGGGCTGGACCGAGTCGGTCTGGGACACCAGCAATTCCGAGGGCACCGGCAGCGGCTGCTCGGCCTACGAGGCCAAGCCGGCCTGGCAGGTCGACACGGGGTGCGGCAAGCGCTCCGTGGCGGACGTCTCCGCAGTGGCCGACCCGGCGACCGGCGTCGCGGTCTACGACTCCACCGGCAGCGGCGGCTGGGCCGTGTACGGCGGCACCAGCGTCTCCTCGCCGCTGATCGCGTCGATGTACGCCGAGGCGAACAACCCGGCCCCGTCGGCCGCATACGCCTACGTGACAGCGAACATCGCCGGTCTCAACGACGTCACCACCGGCGTGAACAAGTCCGGCTGCACCACCTACCTCTGCAAGGCCGGCGTCGGCTACGACGGCCCGACCGGTATGGGCACCCCGAACGGCCTGCTCGCCCTCGGCGGGACCGGAGCGGTCCTCGGCGGTGGGGGTGGCGGTGGCGGCACCACCAGCTCGACGTTCTCGCTGTCGCTGGGCAACTCCGCCGCGAGCGTTGCCGACGGCGCAACGGGCGGCGTGGGCGTCTCCACGGCGCTGACCGGCGGTTCGGCCCAGAGCGTCAACCTCAGCGTCTCGGGTGCGCCGTCCGGTGTCACTGCGAGCTTCGGCAGCGGCTCGGTTCAGACCGGCGGTTCGACGACGTTGAACATCAGCGTCGCCTCGACCGTCCCGGCTGGTACCTATCCGCTGACGGTGACCGGCACCGGCGCGACCAGCGGCTCCGCGTCGGCCAACTGGAACCTGACCGTCACCGCGGTCACGACCGGCACCTGCTCCTCGGCCCAACTGCTGACCAACCCCGGCTTCGAGTCGGGCAGCACCACTTGGACCGCCACCCCGTACGTGATCGCCAGGAACAGCGGCATCGGCACCCCGCACGCCGGTTCCTACGACGCCTGGCTGGACGGTTACGGCACCACCCACACCGACTCGGTCGCCCAGACCGTGAAGGTCGCCACCGGCTGCACCAAGGCGACGGTCAGCTTCTGGATGAACATCAACACCAGCGAGCGCAGCACCACCGCCGCCAACGACAAGCTCACGGTGACCCTGGGCGGCACCACCCTGGCGACCTACTCCAACCTCAACCACACCAGCGGCTACCAGGCGTACACGCTGACCATGGCCATCCCGGCCGGAACGACCAGCCTGCCGCTGAAGTTCACCGGTTCGGAGAACAGCTCGCTGCAAACGTCCTTCGTCGTCGACGACACCGCGCTTACCCTGAGTTGAGCGAAGGGGAGGAATGCGGACGATGGACACGAGAACGCGGAACGTGATGGTGGCCGGAGCGGTGGCGGTCCTGCTCTCGGTTGGGATCGTCGCGGTCGACGCGGCGGCGGACGAGTCGTCCGGCGCCACCGGGACCGCCGGTTCGCCCGCCACCTCGCTGGTCCTGACGATCACCCCGCAGGGCGGCGTGGCGCACAGCGTCACGCTGACCTGTCCGGCCGGGGGCACGCACCCGAACCCGCAGGGTGCGTGCGAAGCCCTGGACGCCGCGAACGGCGACATCGGCAACGTCCCGGCGAAGGCAGGCCAGATGTGTCCGCACATCGTCCGGCCGGTCACGGCCGCGGCCAGCGGCACGTACCAGGGCCGGCCGGAGTCCTACATGCGGACGTTCAACAATCAATGCGAGCTGAACCGGGCCACCAACCCGATCTTCGCTTTCTGAGCAGAACTGCTGCGAGGGGTGGGCGCCCACCCCACACTTCGTAGTCCGCTCCGCTCATCGATGATCGGAGCGGGCACTCTCATACGCGGGGCGTCACCCGGCGTCCGATATGTCCTTCTGCCAATGCCGTCCCGCGTATGACAGTGGCCTCCCAGATCATCGATGATCTGAGGTCGTTAGCTCAGCGCCCGCCGTGTTCGAGTTGGAACCAGCGGGCGGCGGCCTCGGCCCGGTTGGCCGCGCCGAGCTTGCGCAGGATGTGCTTCACGTGGGTCTTCACGGTGCCTTCGGAGACCACCAGCCGCCGCGCGATGCGGGCGTTGGTGTCGCCCTCGGCCAGATGGCGCAGGACCTCGACCTCGCGGGCGGTCAAGATGCTGTCGCCGCCGGAGGGCAGCAGGGTCTCGAGGAAGCCGTGGCGGGCGTCGGATTCAGTCGCGCTCGGGGGCTGGCGGTTGGTCGACCAGGCCGCCGTCGGCAGTGCGGTTGTCACACCCGCGGCGAGGTTCGCCAGGTCCGAGCGGACTGAGTTCAACCGGTCCAGCACGGCGGTTCGGGCCAGCGCGTAGCCGAGGCCCTCGCCGAACAGGGCCAGGATGTCGCGGTCGGTCTCGTCGAGGTTGCGGCGCTGGTAGTCAGCAGTCCGCATGCAGGAACCCGACCACCGCGCCGTGCGCGACGATCGGTGCGGCCACGTAGGACCGTGACATCGAGGCGTCGGCCACCGCCCGGTTGACCGCCTCCCGCTCCTGGACGTCCGAGATCAGCAGGGCGGCACCGCTGCGCACCATCTCGGTCTCCGGAAGCGTGTCGTCCAGGCGCAGGTTCGCATCCCGGCCGATCGCCAGGATCTCCTGCGCCCACTTGGCATCGCGGCCGACGTAGACCGACTCCGGTACCCAGTGCCCGGCCTCGACCCGGGAGACGATCGCCCGGTCGAAACCCAGGCTGCACACCGCAACCGCGGCCTCGTTGACCAGTGCCGCGGTCGCGTCGATGCGCCGCAGCTGGGCCAGCGCCTCCCGGGCCGCCTCGAAGGCGGCGTCGCGACGCTTGAGGCGCTCGTCGCGGATCCGGTCGTCAAAGGTTTTCATCGCCCGCAGCAGTTCGACGAGGGTGCCCAACTCGGCCCGCCCGGCCGCGGACCGTTCGCAGGTCAGGATCGCGCCCAGCGCGATCTCCCACCCGGCGCGCAGGACGTCGTGGGCGGCGGCGTAGTCGGCCACGATCTGCGGGTCCCAGAGGTCGTCGCGGCCGGTCGCCGCAGCGAGCCGGGCGAGCAGGTCCCGCAGTTCGCCCTTGCGGGCGGCCGGCAGCAGGTAGCCGCGGCCGGGCCACGGGTCGCCGCGGTCGCGGCTTCGGATCGCCGCGACCCGCGAGGCCCCAGGATCGCTCACCCCCGTGGAACTACTCCGGTTCGAACTCCAGATCAAGAGCTGGCGACCGGAGCCAGGCCACCGGCGAACTCCAGCGCCTCGGCCCAGCCTGCCCGGTTGGCGATCAGCCGGCTGAACTTCATGATTTGTGCCGGACGGTCGATCGTCAGCGCGCCGGTCAGTCGATCGCCGGTGCGGTAGAAGGCCAGGAAGCGCTCGTCGCCGGTCTCGGACGAGAGCACCCGGACCTCGTCGGCCACCGGCACCCCGACGAACTGGATCCGCGAGCCGTACCAGTCCGACCAGAAGTACGGCACCTTGGTCAGTTGGCCGGCAGCCTCGGGGTGCAACGCGTTGCGGGCCGCGACCGCGCCCTGCTCGGCCGCGTTGGTCCAGTGCTCCAGGCGCAGCCGCAGGCCGTCGAAGACCGGGTGCGGGAAGTGCGCGACGTCCCCGGCCGCATAGACGCCGGGCAGGTTCGTGGCCAGGGTCGCATCGCAGACGATTCCGCCGTCGCGGGCGTCCAGCTCGATCCCGGAGCCGGCCAGCCAGTCCGTCGCCGGCCGGACGCCGATGCCCACCACGACCAGATCGGCGGGCAGCACCGACCCGTCGTCCAGCACGACTTCGGTGACCCGCCCGGCCGTGCCGTTCACCGCCGCGACCCCGACCCCGCAGCGCAGGTCGGTCCCGTTGCGCAGATGCAGTTCGGCGCACACAGCGCCGGTGGCCGCGCCGACCGACCGGACCAGCGGTGTGGGCAGGCTCTCCAGCACCGTGACCGGCAGCCCCCGCTTGCGCGCGGCCGAGGCCACCTCGGAACCGATGAACCCGGCGCCGACGACTATGGTGCGCGCCCCGGCATCCAGCGCGGCCCGAATCGCGATCGCGTCGTCGAGGGTGCGCAGGCAGTGCACCCCGACCAGCCCCTCGGTCCCCGGCAGCGTGCGTGGGGTGGTGCCGGTCGCGATCACCAGGGCCGAGTACGGGATCGCGTCGCCGTCCAGGATCAGCAACCGGCCGTCCGAGGCCAATGCGCTGGCCCGGGTGTCCAGGCGCAGGTCGACGCCCAGCTCGCAGCGCAGGTGCTCCTCGGTGCGGAAAGTCGGGGCGGCCGGGGCGCCGGCTACGTCCGCGTCGGTGTCGAGGAACTCCTTGGACAGCGGCGGGCGGTCGTAGGGCAGGTGGGTCTCGGCGCCGACCAGGGTGATCGCCACGTCGGGGTCGGCCTTGCGGGCGGCCTCGACCGCCCGCAGCCCGGCCAACGAACCGCCGACGACGACCAGACGTTCGCTGCGCATCAGCCCGCCGCCTCGGTCGCCCGCTGACTCTCCGGCGTGAACTCAAAATCGAGATGCATGATGCCGCGCATGAAGTTGGTGCCGAGGAAGACCGGGTTGGTGGCCCGGAAGTCCGGGATCCGAGTCATGATCTCGGTGAACAGCGCCCGCAGCATCGACTTGGCCAGGTTGCTGCCCAGGCAGAAGTGCACGCCCCCGCCGCCGAAGCCGCAGTGCGGGTTCGGGTCGCGGGCCAGGTTCATCTCGCCCGGGTTCTCGAACGCAGTCTCGTCGCGGTTGCCCGAGGCGTAGAAGAAAACCACCTTGTCGCCCGGCATTATCTGCTGCCCGCACAACTCGGTCTCCACGACAGCGGTGCGCCGGAAGGTCATCACCACGGTCCCGTAGCGGATGAACTCCTCGATCGCGGTGCCGAGACGGCCCTCGAAGTCGGCCAGCAGCCACGCGCGCTGCTCGGGCTGTCTGGTCATGCCGAGCACCGCGAAGCTCGAGGTGTGCTTGGTGGTGTCGGTGGCGGCCACTGACATCAGCACGAAGAACGCGCCGAGCTGGGCCTCGTCGAGCCGCTCGCCGTCGATCTCGGCCTGCACCAGGCCGGTGAACAGGTCGTCGGTGGGGTTCTTCAGCCGCGCCTCGTACATCTCGCCGGCGATCTCGTGCAGCATCGAGGCCGCCTCGATCTGCACCTCGTCCGGCTCGCGACCCTGCAACGACTCGGGGTCCTGCCAGGCGACGATGCCCTGAGCGGCCGCGACGGTGTCCTCCCACCGCTCGCGCGGGACGCCCATGATCTCGCAGAAGGTGATCATGGGCAGCTTCTCCGCCAGGTCGACGGCGAAGTCGATCCGACCCTTCTCCGCGATGTCGTCGACCAGTTGCTTGGCCGTCTGCTTGATCTTGTCCTCCATGCGCTTCACCTGTTTCGGGGTGAACGCGCTGGAGACGAGGTTGCGCAGCTTGCGGTGCTGGGGGTCGTCCATGGCGAGGAACGACTGCGTCATGTGCAGGAACAGCGGGGGCAGCATGTCGAAGATGACGCCCTGGCCGGAGATGTAGGTCTCGGAGTTCCGACTGACCTCGCTGATCTCCTTCAGCCGGGTCAGGGCCCAGTAGCCGGGGTCGTCGGGGTCCGGGGTGACAGCGTCCTCGACCGGCCGCTGCCAGGACACCGGGCGCTCCCGGCGCAGGACGCCGAAGGACCGGTCCTGCTCGGCGAACTCCTGCTTCCAGAACGCCGAGGACGAGACGTCGATCTCGTCGTAGGCCGGCTTGTTCTCCATCGTGGCCGGGATGAACGCGGAGTCCCCGCCCTCGTCCCAGTCGACCTCGTCGATCAAGTTGCTGGTCATCGAGCGCCTCCGGGGTCGCGCCGTTGCGAACGTGCCCGAAGCATCGTCCTCCTGGTGCCGTGGGCGCATCCTTCGCCGGGGGTGCGTACCGGCCCGAACGGGATATATCGGGGGACGAGAACGACCCTCGACCCAAGGAGTACGAAGCCGTACAGTGCAGGGAGTACGACATCGTACTGATCAATTTTGCCGGGAGGCACCCATTGGCCCTTGCGGGGGTGCCCGGCACCCGGGCGCGGCAGAGCGCGCGGTTCGCCTGGGGCGGGATCGTCGCGAACAAGATGCGTTCGGCACTGACCATGCTGGGCATCGTCATCGGCGTGGCCTCGGTGATCGCGCTGGTCGGTGTGGGCACCGGGTCGTCGGTCGCGGTGCAGGCATCGATCGACCGGTTGGGTTCCAACAGCCTGTTCGTGCTGCCGACCTCGACGGTGGCCGGCGGGCAGGGCAGCGCCTTCCTGCAGCAGTTGCGCCGGATGCTCGGCATCCACGCAGGCCAGGACCAGGGCACGCACGAGCGGAAGTCCCAGCTCACCTTCGACGACGCTGCTGCACTGGTGAACAACCCGATGGCACCGGACGTCGCCGCGGTCTCCCCGGCCGTCGTGATCCGCAGCGCGGTGGCCACCCACGGCTCCTCGTCGCACACGGTCGGCATCGTCTTCGGGGCCACCCCGAACTACCTCGACATCGACAACGACACCGTCACCGGCGGGCGCAACTTCAGCGACGCCGAGTACGCCGCCCACCGGAGGCTGCTCCTGCTCGGCACCACGGTCGCCGCCGATCTGACTGACGGCGACCCGTCGGGGCTGATCGGGCAGGACGTGCGTCTCAACGGCCAACCGTTCACCGTCATCGGCATCCTGGGCTCGAAGGGGTACTCCGGCCAACAGGACCTCGACGACCGGGTCTTCGCCGTCGGCACCGCTGTGTCCGACGCGCTCTACGGCTATGCGCCGCCGGGCCAGGGCCCCTTGTCCGGTCTGGACGTTCAGGCGACTTCCCGGGAAACCACGGCCAAGGCCCAGGCCGAGGTCCAGGCGATCCTCGGGGCCCGGCATCACGTCGGGTTGGCCGACACCGACTTCGTCGTGTTCAACGCCTCGGCCGTGCTGTCGGCCGGCGGCTCGGCCAACAAGACCCTGACGATCCTGTTGGCCGCGGTGGCCGGCATCTCGCTGCTGGTCGGCGGGATCGGCGTCATGAACATCATGTTGGTCTCGGTGACCGAGCGGACTCGGGAGATCGGCATCCGCAAGGCCATCGGTGGGACGCGCAACGACATCATCGGTCAGTTCCTCGGCGAGGCCGTGATCCTGTCGATGATCGGCGGGGTTATCGGGATAGCCCTGGGGGCCGCGGCGACCCGGTTCACGATCGCGGGCGTCCAACCGGTCATCGCGCCCTGGTCGATCTACCTGGCCTTCGCCGTATCGCTGCTCACCGGCCTGTTCTTCGGCTTCTACCCGGCCAGCCGCGCGGCGGCCCTCCGGCCGATCCAGGCCCTCCGCTACGAGTGATTGAGCCGAGCCGAACGGACGCCGCCCGTGGGTTGGAGCGGACGGCTCGTCGTCCGAAGCGGAGGGCGGCGAGCCACAGCCGTGAGCTTGCTTGCGGCGTCCGCTCCCGAGGCGATTGAAGCCTCGTTGACGAGCGCAGCGAGGATCACGAGTGATCAACCCCCACTTCTGCTGCCTGTCCCACGTATCGGGGCGTGTTCATAGGTGGGACAGGCAGCAGAAGTGCGGGGATTTCGTGCCGGGCGCCCCGAATCCGATAGCTCTTTGCGCCACGGCGTCCTACCTTCGTTGATCGGGGGTGGGCTGATGGCGACGACTGTGTCGGCGAGTCCGGCGCCGGCGGCCGACGGGTCGGCCGGCGCCGCGGCCGCGCGCGGCAACCTCCTCGGCCTGCTGCGGGTCCACCTGCGCCCGTACCGACGAAGCGTTGCCGCGCTGGTCGGCCTGCAGTTCCTGCAGACCGCCGCCGCCCTTTACCTGCCCACGTTGAACGCGGACCTGATCGACAAGGGCGTCGTCGTCGGCGACACCGGCTACGTCGTCCACGAGGGCGCGGTCATGCTGGTGTTCTCCCTGCTCCAGGTGTCGACGTCGTTGCTCGCGGTGCTCCTCGCGGCGCGGACGTCGATGGCCCTGGGCCGCGACCTGCGAGCCGCGGTGTTCGAACGGGTGCTGGAGTTCTCCGGCCAGGACGTCGCCCGGTTCGGCGCCCCGTCACTGATCACCCGGACCACCAACGACGCCACCCAGGTGCAGGCGTTCCTGATGACCGCCTTCGCGATGGCCGTACCGGCCCCGGTGATGTGTGTGGGCGGGATCGTGCTGGCGCTGCGCCAGGACATCGCACTCTCCTCGATCCTGCTGCTCAGCCTGCCTGTCCTGGTGCTGTTGATCCTGGCGATCGTGGCCCGGATGCGACCGCTGTTCCGTCGGATGCAGGGCCGGACCGACCTGGTGAACCGGGTGCTGCGCGAGCAGATCGCAGGCATCCGGGTGGTCCGGGCCTTCGTCCGCGAGCAGGCCGAGGCCGACCGGTTCGCGGTGGCGAACACCGAACTGAACGACGTCTCGGTGCGCGTCGGCCGGTTGCTGGCGCTGATGTTCCCGGCGGTCATGCTGGTCGTGAACGTCTCCAGCGTCGCGGTGCTGTGGTTCGGCGGGCACCTGATCGATGACGGCCGGATGCAGGTCGGCGCGCTGACCGCGTTCCTGAGCTACCTGATGCAGATCATGGGCGCGGTCCTGATGGCCACGTTCACCTTCGTCCAGCTGCCACGCGCCGAGGTCTGCGCCGAGCGGATCACCGAGGTGCTGCGCACGCAGCCGTGGCCGGCGCCCCCCGCCGACCCGGTGCGCGCCCTGCTCGCCCCCGGCCACCTGGAGTTCCGCGACCTGGAGTTCCGCTACCCGGGTGCGGAGGTACCGGTGCTGCGCGGGGTCAGCTTCGAGGCGGTGCCTGGTGGGGTGACCGCGGTGGTCGGCAGCACCGGCTCGGGCAAGTCGACGTTGGTGAACCTCGTGCCGCGGCTGGCCGAGGCGACCGGCGGCGCGGTGCTGATCGGCGGCGTCGACGTGCGAGCGCTGGACCCGGCCGTGCTCGCCGCGTCGGTGGGTTACGTGCCGCAACGCCCGTACCTGTTCTCCGGCACCGTGGCGAGCAACCTGCGGCTGGCTCGACCAGGCGCCTCGGACGAGGAACTGTGGGCCGCGCTCGAGGTCGCCCAGGCGCGCGCGTTCGTCGCGGCGATGCCCGGTGGGCTGGATGCGAAGGTCGCCCAGGGCGGCACCAACGTCTCCGGCGGGCAGCGACAGCGCCTCGCGATCGCCCGGGCGCTGGTCGCCCGGCCGGACGTGTACTTGTTCGACGACTCGTTCTCGGCGCTGGACCAGTCCACCGACGCCGCGCTGCGCGCCGCACTTCGGCCGTGGATCGCCGGGGCGACGGCCTTGGTCGTCGCGCAGCGGGTCAGTTCGATCCGCGACGCCGACCGCATCGTCGTGCTCGATGACGGCGTGATCGTCGGGATGGGGACCCACACCCAACTGCTGGGAGACTGTCTGACGTACCGTCAGATCGTGGCCTCGCAGCTGAGCGCCGAGGAGGCCGCATGAGCGGGCAACGCCCGCCGGCGGCGGCGCCACGGCGGATGCCGGGCAACCCGGGCGCCGGGGCGCGGTTCGGGCCCGGGGCCGTGATGGCAGCGGCGCTGCCGGGCGAGAAGTCCATGTCGTTCGGGCCATCGGCGCTGCGGCTGATCCGGATGCTGCGCCCGGAGCGGGCGATGCTGCTCGTGGCCGGGTTGTGCGGCGTCGGCTCGGTGGCGTTGACCGTGGAGGGCCCGCGGCTGCTCGGTCGGGTCACCGACCTGGTTTTCGCCGGGCTGATCGGCAAGCACCTTCCGGCCGGGGTCAGCAAGGCGCAGGCGATCGCCGACCTGCGGGCCTCGGGCCACGGCAACACCGCCGACCTGATCGGCAACGTCCCAGTGCGGCCCGGCCAGGGCGTGGACTTCACCGCGGTGGCGCACATCCTGGGCATCACGATGGCCGTCTACCTCGGCGCCTTCTGCCTGACGCTGATCCAGGGACGCCTGGTCACCTACAGCGTCCAGCACATGGTCTTCCGCCTGCGCCGCGACGCCGCCGCGAAGCTCTCGCGGCTGCCGTTGTCCTACTTCGACGGCCAACCGCGCGGCGAGGTGCTCTCCCGGGCCACCAACGACATCGACAACGTCGCCCAGACCCTGGCGCAGACGATGAGCCAGCTGTTCACCTCGCTGCTGACGATCATCGGCGTGCTGGCGATGATGTTCTGGATCTCCCCGCTGCTGGCGCTGGTGGCGCTGGTCAGCGTGCCGATCTCGATCACCTCCGCCCGGTTCATCGGCCGGCGCGCGCAGCCGCAGTTCGTCAAGCAGTGGGCGAGCACCGGACGGCTCAACGGGCACATCGAGGAGACCTACACCGGTCACGCGTTGGTGAAGGCCTTCGGCCGGGCGCCGGAGTCGGCCGCGGCGTTCGCGGTGCACAACGAGGCGCTCTACCGGTCGGCCTACCGGGCCCAGTTCATCTCCGGATTCATCCAGCCCGCGATGACCTTCGTCGGCAACATCGGCTACGTGCTGGTCGCGGTCGTCGGCGGGCTGCGCGTCTCCTCCGGCGTGCTGACGCTGGGTCAGGTGCAGGCGTTCGTCCAGTACTCCCGGCAGTTCAACCAGCCGGTGATCCAGGTGGCGTCGATGGCGAACCTGCTCCAGTCCGGGGTCGCCTCGGCCGAGCGGGTCTTCGAGTTCCTGGACGCCGCCGAGCAGAGCCCCGACCCGGCGCCGCTTGCGGCCGGCGGGGCAGTCCGCGGCCGGGTGGCCTTCGAGGCGGCCTCGTTCCGCTACAACCCGGACGTCCCGCTGATCGAGGGGCTGTCCCTGTCGGTCGAGCCGGGGCGGACGGTGGCGATCGTCGGGCCCACCGGCGCGGGCAAGACCACTCTGGTCAACCTGCTCATGCGCTTCTACGAGCTCGACAGCGGCCGGATCCTGCTCGACGGGCAGGACATCGCCGCGATGCCGCGCGGGACGCTGCGGGCGCACATCGGCATGGTCCTGCAGGACACCTGGCTGTTCTCCGGGACGATCGCCGAGAACATCGCCTACGGCGTCCCGGCCGCGACCCGCGAGCAGATCGTCGCCGCCGCGAAGGCCACCCACGTCGACCATTTCGTGCGCACGCTCCCCGGCGGCTACGACACCGTCCTGGACCCCGACGAGGCCGCGCTGTCGGCCGGCGAGCGGCAGCTGGTCACGATCGCCCGCGCGTTCCTGGCCGACCCGGCGATCCTCGTGCTGGACGAGGCGACCAGCTTCGTCGACAGCCGGACCGAGCTGTTGATCCAGCAAGGCACCGCCTCGCTGCGGGCCGGGCGGACCAGTTTTGTCATCGCCCACCGGCTGTCCACGATCCGCGACGCCGACCTGATCCTGGTCATGCAGGACGGCCGCATCGTCGAGCAGGGCAAGCATGCCGAACTGCTCGAGCGCGCCGGGGTCTACGCCGGGCTGCACTCCGCCCAGTTCGCCCGACCGGCCGCCGACCCGGCCTAGCCGATCTTTGGCGGGCGCTGCCGTCGTGGGTGGCGCAAGACTTGGTCAACGCCGCAGCCCGATTCGCCATATGCCCCGAAAAGGACTCGCGCGGCCCCGCAACCGTTGTGCGGCAGGGATTCCGGCCGAAACGGCGCTGACCAGGCCCGACGAGCAACCGCCCGGCGAGACCTGTACCAACACCGGGTGAATTCGGTGCATTCCGGGTCCGGGTTTCACAAAAGTGCATATCGCCGGATTGACGACATTGCGACGATCAAGGCGACCAAACGGTGCCGACGTCGGTGCCGCCCCCCGGACAGTCACGAGGTGAAGAGCACATGGATCGACGTCTGCGGCCGGTCGTGGGAGCGGTTGCCTTTTCCGGTGTGTTCATCACCGGTGTCCTGACTGCGGGCAACGCCTCGGCGGCGGAGCGGGCCGCGGCGCCGGTCGGCGACACTGCGCCCAACCCGGCCGTAGCACCGGTCCGGTCGTTGCTCGGTGTCGTGCTCACCACCGGCAAGCAGGTGGCGACCGAGGAGCACTCGCACGGACCACGCTGCGACAGCTCGCAGTTCCGCGGTTCGGACAACAACTACCCGGGGCTGTCGGTCTCGGCCTTGTACGACAAGGTCTTCCGCAGCGGCACGGCAATGCCGTACCTGAGCAGCCGCGTGCCGCAGTCGTTGGCCACCTGGTCCGACTGGGACGGCAACGGGCACGACATGCTGCTGCTCGGTGAGTACCGCAATCACGAGGACGCCTACCTGGTCGGCATCGACCCGGACAACCACGACGTGCTCGGCACGGTCCGGGTCGCCTCCTCGCACCTGGGCGGCATGGCCTTCCTCGGGCAGTGGCTGTTCACCGGCGACAACCCGTGGCCGCACCCGGGCTCACCGACCGTCACCCCCTACCGCATCAGCAGTCTGCGCGCCGCGATGCGCGAGGCGATCAACGGCGGTGCGAAGCCGTACCTGAAGGCGGACGGCCCCCGCCAGGACGTCCACGCCACCGACTTCATGACCGCTGTCGGCGACTCGATGTACACCGGTAACCATGGCAACCCGGACCACGGGACCATGTATCGCTACCGGCTGACCGACTCCGGTCGCCTCAAGCCGGTGGCGGGTCCGTGGGCGGTCCCGCCGCGGGCGCAGGGCATGGTGGCCACCGGGGACAAGTTCATCTTCTCCTCGGACAACGGCACCGGCCGCGGCTGGCTGACCGTGGTCGACCGCGACGCCCCGGCGCGCCCGGTCTCCTGCGTCTGGCTCCCGTCCATGCCCGAGGACATCGTCAACTACCACGGTCGCCTGGTGATGGCCTTCGAGAGCGGCGCCGCCCAGTACGCGCACATCCACCCGCACAACCCGATCACCCACCTGCACAACGCGTCGTTGGACTCCCTGATGGACCTCACCGACCCGGCGACCGTTGCCGACGACCCGACGCTGGGCGGCCTGCTGCGCAGCACTTCGGCGATGACGCACCTGCACGCCCGCCTGCACGACGTGAACCACCTGCTGAACAAGCTGAACAGCAAGGGCTGATCACCCGTACCGCCGGACGGCGGGCTCGGGAGTGGTCAGGCCGGTTTCGCCTTGGGGGCCGCGTCGAACAACACCGTGGCCGCGGCCTTGGCCGTAGTGGCCGCTGTGGGGTCATGGTCCATTCGCGCCGACAGCCCGGCGCCGTCGTACAGGAGGTGCAATTCCCTGGCAAGGGCGTCGGGGTCGGCCACCCCGGCCTCGGTGGCCAGGGTGGTGAACAAGGTGCGCACCCATGTCCGGTACGCCTCGGCGACGTTCGCCACGGAACCGCCGGGCGTGGCCTCGGCGCTGGCCATCTCGAACGCGCACCCATTGAATTCAGGATCGGTGAACAGCTCGCCCAGGGCGTCGAAGACGCCGAGCAATCGTCCGCGGGGGCTGCGAAAACGCGTCAGCGCCCGTTCTATCCGCGCGGCGAGGTTGGTGTGACGGCGTTCGAGGTAGGCAAGGACCAGCTCTTCCTTGCTGCCGAAGGAGTGGTAGAGCGAGGCCTTGGCGACCCCCGCATGATTGATGATGCGTTCGATGCCGACGGTTTGTACGCCCTCCCGATAGAACAGCTCGTCGGCGGCGGCGAGGAGGCGCTCACGGGCGGACGGTTTGGCGACCTCCGTCTTCGGCATTGCTGGTCCCTTTGTTCCCTTCAGACAGACCGGTCACCCTACTGCGCCTCCAGCTGAACGCGGTCAGTGTAGAAGGCCACCCGGCCCGCGATCGCGGCAACCGCCGGGTAGGGACTCCGGTACGTCCAGACCGCGGCCGGCAGGTCTCTGCCGTCGGGCAGCACGATGTCGTAGTAGGAGGCCTCGCCCTTGTAAGGGCAGTAGCTGCTGGAAGCGTTGGCGCGGAGTACGCCGGGAATGACGTCCTCGAGGGGCACGTAGTGCACCGGCGGGTACCCGGCTTCGCGCAGGATCAGCGCGTCGCTGGTAGTTGCCACCACGCTGTCTCCCACGCGGACGACAACGCGGACCGCGTCGGCGTCGATAGTGATCGAGTGGGTTGCGTCAGGGATCTTGATCTGTTGGGTCAATGCCGTTCCTGCCTGCTTGTGGGCGAACGTCCGTGCGCGATGTCAGCCGCGGACGAGGTCGAATTCGTTGCCTTCCGGGTCGGCCAGCGTGGTCCATTGGGTGCCGCCCACCTCGACATCACGGATCCGGGTGGCCCCGAGTCCGGTAAGTCGCCCGATCTCGGCATCCCGGTCGGCGGCGATCAGATCCAGGTGCAGCCGGTTCTTGGCGGCCTTGGCTTCGGGTACCTGGTGGAACAACAGGCGTGGCACGGACACGCTGGTCGCGTCGATCGTGACCTCCGCGTACCCCTCGGTGGCGCCGGCGGCGACCTGGCGGCCCAGTGCTTCGGCCCAAAAGCCGGCGAGGGCGGCCGCGTCGGCCGCGTCGATGCTCAGGCCGTAGATGGTGTTGCCCATGAATCCGCCCCCTACGCGTCGAGGAACAACTTGGTGTGGTGAACGAACAGGCCCGGATATTGGTGATGCGCACCGTGGTTGGCGTCGGGGTAAAGGATCAGCTGCGCGTTCGGGGCGTGCTGCTGCAGCAGGTAGGAGTTGATCGTGGGGATGATCTTGTCGTCGTTCCCGTTGACGACCAGCGTCGGCTGATGCAGCCCCTTCAGGTGGGCGTAGGTCTCGTCCTTCTGCGCGCCGTACGCGGCGATGGCCTCGGCTTGCGCCTGCACCGTCTCCATCGAGACGGCCGCGTCGCGGTCCTGTCGGGCCATCATCCGCGCCAGGTAGGCGCGGCCGGCGGCCTGGCTGGCCTCGGACGGGGAGAACAGGATCGGCAGCCACATCTCCTCCTGGTGCTCGTATTGCTTGAAGAAGAGGGCTCTCGTTTCCGGCGGCAGTTCGCCGACGCCCACGCCACCCCGCGGCGCGGTGCCCACCAGGACGAGCCGACGCACCAGTTCCGGGCGGTCGAAGGCCAGTTGCTGAGCGACGAGTCCACCCATCGAATGCCCGAGCACGTCGACCGTGTGGAGACCCAACGCGTCTATGAATGCCGCGGTGTCCCGCGCGGTTTGCTCGATCGTGTCCGGGGTGGTGCCCGTGGACGACGCGACCCCCGCGTTGTTGAAGAGGACGACCTCGCGGTCCGCCGCGAAGGCGTCGGTCAACGCCGAGTCATGGTCATCGAGGTTGCCCATGAAGTGCTGGGTGAACAGCATGGGCACGCCGTCCTCGGCCCCGAAGCGCCGGTAGGCGAATCGAATTCCGTTCGCCCCGATGAACTCGGTAGGTGCTGTGTCGTGTCTGTGGACTGCCATCGTTACCCTTCGCGTGACCAGATCATTCGACGTGGCGAGATAGTAGACAGACCAGTCTGTTTATGTAAAGCGAACACGGCTGATGTCGGCCAGAGCGGCCTAGTTCTCCTTTAAACTCAACCCTCTTGGGGGAATACCCGACTAGTCCGACCGGTCTACCTTACGGTGACCGGGCGTCCCGCTCGGGGCCACCCACCTGACAGGAGCTGGACATGGACAAGCCCGTGGTACTCATCACCGGGGGGCTCAGCGGCATCGGCCGTGCCACCGCGATCGCCTTCGCCAAGAAGGGCGCGAACGTGGTGGTTTCCGGTCGGCGTGATGACGCCGGCAAGGAGCTCGCCGAGGAGCTGCGGTCGTTCGGCACGGAAGCGGAGTTCATCAACGCCGACGTCCGCAAGGAGGATGACGTCCGCGCTCTGGTCGATCAGACCGTCGCACGGTTTGGCCGACTCGATGTCGCGGTGAACAACGCCGGCACCGAGGGCCAGGTTGGCCCGATTCTGGATCAGACCGCGGAGACCTATGCCGCGACCTTCGACACCAACGTGCTGGGCGTCCTCCTGAGCATGAAGCACCAGGTGCGCGTGATGCAGCCACAGGGCAGCGGCAGCATCGTCAACATCTCCTCCACCTACGGGCACGAAGGAGCGGCGGGGGCCTCGGTCTACGTCGGCAGCAAGCACGCGGTCGAAGGCATCACCAAGTCTGTGGCGCTGGAGACAGCGAAGTCGGGGATCCGGGTGAACGCGGTGGCACCTGGTCCGACGGACACCGCCATGTTGACCCGCTTCACGGGCACCCCGGAGAACAAGGCTGCTCTGGCAGCGCAGGTTCCGATGGAGCGCCTGGGCCTCTCGGCGGAGGTTGCCGAGGCGATCGTGTTCATCGCGTCGGACGAAGCCTCTTACATCACCGGCCACGTCCTCAACGTCGACGGCGGCCACACCGCCAACTGATCGGACCAGGCGCGGAGCTCGGCTCCGCGCCTGGTCCGACGGGTGTGGAGCAAGCCGGCCATCCCGTGCCTGACAGCGCGATCGCGGGTCGCGGGCCTGCGGGCGGAAGTTCCCCGACCCCGACGGCGCCCTGCTCCAGGAGATACTGCACTTCCTCCTCCCGGGGTCGGCCCACACTGCCGACTGGCAGGACGATCGCACCCACGGAGCGCATCGGCCTGCCGTTAGCGGCAAGGCCTTCCCGATCTCCAAGCCCCACGCGTCTTGCTCCTGCGGAGCGGCCGGTCGATCTCGGGATCGGGCGCGCACACGGCATGGCTCAGCCGGGCGGACCTGCGCACCAGTCGGCTGCACGACGCCCGACCGCCACACCGCGGCCACGGCGCTGCTGCTCGGTGTCCCGGACCGTGCGGTGATGGGACTCATGGGTTGGTCCGCATCCGGTACCCCGCGCTGCTCGGGAGAACTTCGTCCTGCCTGGGTATCCGCTGGAGACCGTGGCCGGGGACCCGAGGGCGGAACCGAAGCGGCTCGTGCTCTTCCCGAGCACGAGCCGCCCATCGGTGCCGCGGAGGATACGAGATTTGAACTCGTGAGGGGTTTCCCCCAACACGCTTTCCAAGCGTGCGCCCTAGGCCACTAGGCGAATCCTCCGCGGCAAGCGTATCGCGGGCGGCCGACGGGGCTCCGATCACGGCTCGATCGCTTGTAGACTCTCCCTCGGCTCCCCGCGTGGTGCCATCTCGCCGAACCCCCCCAGGGCCGGAAGGCAGCAAGGGTAGGTGGGCTCTGGTAGGTGCGCGGGGAGTCTCTGCTTGTGCACGGCCAGGCGGGTCGGGGGGCCCGGCGGCAGGTCGGGCACCGGCCGCGCGGTGTCGGTGGCGCCGACTAGGGTCGGGGCGTGACGCTGGCCCTGTACCGCCGGTATCGCCCGGAGACCTTCGCCGAGGTGATCGGGCAGGAGCACGTCACCGAGCCCTTGCAGCAGGCCATCCGCAACGGCCGCGTCAACCACGCCTACCTGTTCAGCGGCCCCCGCGGCTGCGGCAAGACCACCAGCGCCCGGATCCTGGCGCGGGCGTTGAACTGCGAGCAGGGCCCGACCCCGACTCCGTGCGGCCAGTGCCAGTCGTGCACCGATCTGGCGCGCGGCGGTGGGGGCGGCCTCGACGTCGTGGAGATCGACGCGGCCTCGCACGGCGGCGTCGACGACGCCCGCGACCTCCGGGAGCGCGCGTCCTTCGCCCCGGCCGCGTCCCGCTTCAAGATCTACGTGATCGACGAGGCCCACATGGTGACCACGGCGGGGTTCAACGCCCTGCTGAAGGTCGTCGAGGAGCCGCCGGAGCACCTCAAGTTCATCTTCGCCACCACCGAGCCGGACAAGGTGCTCCCGACGATCCGGTCGCGCACCCACCATTACCCGTTCCGGCTCGTGCCGCCGGGCGTGCTGCGCGATTACCTGGCGACGTTGTGCGAACGCGAGAAGGTCGATGTCGAGCCCACGGTGCTGCCGCTGGTCGTCCGCGCCGGTGCCGGGTCGGTGCGCGACAGCCTCTCGGTGCTCGATCAGCTGATCGCCGGGGCAGGAGACGAGGGGCTGACCCTGGCCCGGGCCACCGCACTGCTGGGCTACACCGACGCGTCCCTGCTGGACGACGTCGTCGACGCGTTCGGCGAGCGCGATGGGGCAACGGTGTTCCGGCTGGTCGACCGGGTCATCGAGGCCGGGCACGACCCGCGGCGGTTCGTGGCCGACCTGCTGGACCGGCTGCGCGACCTGGTCGTGCTCAACGCGGTGGCCGATGCGCCGGTCGACGGCCTGATCGACGCGCCGAGCGACGCCATCGAGCGGATGCGCGCGCAGGCGGCGGTCTTCGGGTCCGCGGAGCTGTCGCGAGCGGCCGACCTGGTCAGCGTCGGGTTGACCGAGCTGCGTGGGGCGACCGCCCCACGGCTGCAGCTGGAGCTGATCTGCGCCCGCGTGCTGCTGCCCGGCGCGGGCCCGGTCTCCGACCATGCCGAGGCCCGCGATCTGCACGCCCGGCTGGACCGCATCGAGCGGCGCCTGGCGGGCGCGGCCGCACCGGTGGTCGCCGCCGCGCCGGTCCCGCCGGCAGCGCCGTCCACCGAACAGCTGACGCCCCGTCAGAAGGCGCCCGTTGAGCCCGAAATCGCGACGGAGCAGGAGCCTGCGCCCCCGCGCCCGGCACCGCAGGAGGTTCCACGCCCGGCCGCGCAGGAGGTTCCACGCCCGGCCGCGCAGGAGGCTCCGCGGCCGGTCGCTGAGCGCCCGGTCGCGCTGGCACCTTCGCCCGCCGCTTCCCCGCAGCCGCCCGCCGCGGCGCAGCCCGGCCGGGGCCCGGACATCGACACCGTGCGGCGCATGTGGCCGGACATCTTGAACATCGTCAAGACCCGGCGCCGCTACACCTGGATGCTGCTCACCGAAGGTGTCGCGGTGATCGGCCTGGACGGCGACATGCTGACCCTGGCCTTCGCCGACGAGGGTCGGCGGCGCAACTTCCTGTCCGGCAGCCACGAACTGCTCGGCGAGGCCATCGAAGAGGTGCTGCGGACGAAGTGGCGGGTCGACGCCGTGCACGACCCGGGCCGCGCCACCGCCGGTCGGCCCCCCGCCGGCCCCGAGCATTCAGTTGCCCAGCGCCAGGACGCGCCCGCGACCCGCCCGGCTGCCGCGCCCACCCCGGTTCAGGCGGCCCCGACCCAGCCGGCCCCGCCGCCCAAAGCGGCGGCGCCCAACGTGGCCGCCGAGCACGACGAGTCGGCCTCGGCCGACGACGAGAGCCTCGACGAGGGCCTGACCGGCAAGGATCTGCTGATCCGCGAACTGGGCGCGAGCGTGCTCGAGGAGATCGATCACGAGTGAGCCGCGCGGGGGCTCAGCCCCCGATGGCTCAGCCCCCGGCGGAGACCGCCGAGGTCGACTTCGCCTCGGCGTCCAGGCGGTCGTGGGCCAGGACGCTCTGCAGCGCGCGCAGGGTCGTGGCGGCCTGGCTGCCCCACGAACTGATGTAGGAGAACTGCCACCACCACAGCGCCTCGTCCTCGCGCCCGGCCTCCCAGTGCGCCAGGCCGTGCAGCAGCGCGGAGGCCACGCCGGACAAGTCGTCGGAGATACGGCAGATCATCAGCTCCGGCCGCGGCTCGTACGGGTCGAAGACCTCGGCGTACTCGTCGATCGGGTCGAGCAGCACGGCCAGCGCCGAGCGCAGGTCGTCGAGGTCCGGGTCGGCGCCGGTGTCGGTCTCGAAACGCTCACTGGGCACGATGTCGGTCAGCGCGCCGAGCCGGCCGCCGGCCAGCAGCAGCTGCGAGACCTCGACCAGCAGGCGCGACACCGCCTCACCCGCGTTGTCCGAACGTGCCACCTCGCGCAGCACGGTCAGGAAACCCTTGATCTGGTAGGCGATCTGGATCTCGAACCCGTCCGGCTCGACCGACATGCGTCCCCCTCTTAGCGGCTTCCCGTGACGGTACGGGGTCGCCGCATCACCCGTCGAGCAGTTGCGATCTTCAGGCGCTCAGACGTCCAACAATCGGCGGCCCTCGAACGCTCTGCCCAGGGTGATCTCGTCGGCGTACTCGAGGTCGCCGCCGACCGGCAGCCCGCTGGCCGGCCGGGTCACCCGCAGGCCCATCGGTTTGACCAGCCGCGCCAGGTAGGTGGCGGTGGCCTCGCCCTCCAGATTCGGGTCGGTCGCCAGGATCAGCTCGGTGACCTCACCATCGGCCAATCGGGTCAGCAGCTCGCGGACCCGCAGGTCGTCCGGCCCGATCCCGTCGATCGGGCTGATCGCCCCGCCCAGCACGTGGTAGCGGCCGCGGAACTCGCGCGTCCGCTCGATCGCGACCACGTCCTTGGCCTCCTCGACCACGCACAGCACGGCCGGGTCGCGACGTGGGTCGCGGCAGATCCGGCACCGGCTGTCCTCGGTGACGTTGCCGCACAGGTCGCAGAAGCGAACCTTCTCCTTCAGCGAGGTGATGGCCGCGGTCAGCCGCCGGACCTCGACCGGATCGGCCGCGAGCAGGTGGAACGCGATCCGCTGAGCACTCTTGGGACCGATCCCCGGTAGCCGACCCAGCTCATCGATCAGGTCGGCGATGACTCCGTCGAACACCGCGGCGGACTCAGTGCCCGGACGGCAGGTGGCCGGTGCCGCCGAGCCCCAACGATTCCGGATCGAACCCGAGATCGGCCATGATCCCGGCGCCGAAGTCGGTCCCGGTCGTGAACGGGCCCATGGCCTGGGCCTCGAGGCGGGCGGCCGCGGCGTTCGCGTCGCGCACAGCGGCCACGACCAGGTCGGCCAGTGTCTCGGTGTCGGCCGGGTCGACCGCCCTCGGGTCGATCTGCAGGCCGACCAGCTCACCGATCGCGGTCACGGTGGCGGTCACCAGCCCGCCGCCGGCGGTGCCGTGGACGTGGGTGTTGGCCAGCTGGTCGCGGGCGGAGAGGATCGCCTCCTGCATCTGGGCGGCCTGGGCGAGCAGCGCCGCCATGTCGGGCATTCCAGCTGTCACGGCGTACTCCTGTCGATCCATCCGCTCGGACGAGCTCGAGCCTACGTGGGCCCCGGCCCGCAATCCGGACGCCCTACCGAGCAAGGGCGACTACAATCCGACGGCGGCGCCCCGCCCCGCCGCGCCGGCACCGCCCGCACCCGTCAGGAGAGTTCGCATGCCCGCCGAAGGCCGTCGCAGCCTGGTCGTGCAGAAGTACGGCGGGTCCTCCGTAGCCGACGCCGAGTCGGTCAAACGGGTCGCGAAACGCATCGTCGAGACCAAGCAGGCGGGCAACGACGTCGTCGTCGTGGTCTCCGCGATGGGCGACACCACCGACGAGCTGATCGAGCTGGCCGAGCAGGTGAGCCCGATCCCGCCGGCCCGTGAGCTCGATATGCTGCTCACCGCCGGTGAGCGGATCTCGATGGCGGTCCTCGCGATGGCGATCGCGAACCTGGGCCACGAGGCCCGGTCGTTCACCGGCAGCCAGGCCGGCGTGATCACCGATTCCGCGCACGGCAAGGCGCGGATCATCGACGTGACCCCGGGCCGCATCACCCAGGCGCTCGACGACGGCGCGATCGCGATCGTGGCCGGCTTCCAGGGCGTCTCCCAGGACACCAAGGACATCACCACCCTCGGACGTGGCGGCTCGGACACCACCGCCGTGGCCCTGGCGGCGGCGATGAACGCCACCGTCTGCGAGATCTACACCGACGTGGACGGGGTCTTCTCCGCCGATCCGCGGATCGTCCCCACGGCGCGCAAGCTGCCCAGCGTCACCTACGAGGAGATGATGGAGATGGCCGCGTGCGGCGCCAAGGTGCTGCACCTGCGGTGCGTGGAGTACGCCCGACGGTTCGGTCTGCCGATCCACGTCCGCTCCTCGTTCAGCCAACGCGAGGGCACCTGGGTACTGGAGTCCTACGAAGGGGACGAAATGGAGCAGCCGATCATCTCCGGGGTCGCGCACGACCGCAGCGAGGCCAAGGTGACCGTGGTTGGCGTGCCCGACAAGCCCGGCCAGGCCGCCGCCATCTTCTCCGCGGTCGCCGGCGCAGGCATCAACATCGACATGATCGTGCAGAACGTCTCGGGCGCGGCGACCGGCCGCACCGACATCTCGTTCACCGCCCCGCGCAGCGACGGTGCCGCCGCGCTGGAGGCGTTGCGCAAGATCCAGGAGCTCAGCGGGTTCGAGTCGCTCCGTTTCGACGACCAGATCGGGAAGATCTCCTTGATCGGCGCCGGGATGCGCTCCCACCCGGGTGTCTCGGCGAAGTTCTTCGGCTGCCTGTCCGACGCCGGGGTCAACATCGAGATGATCTCGACCTCGGAGATCCGCATCTCCGTGGTCGTGCGTGAGGACGACGTCAACACCGCGGTTCGCGCGGTCCACAAGGCGTTCGACCTCGACACCGACGACGGCCAGGCCGTCGTCTACGGAGGTACCGGCAGATGAGCGAGCCTGCGAGTGAATCAATGTCACAGTGCCCGCCGACACTGAGCGCACGGAAGCAGACGGAGGCACACCGGTGAGCAACAGGAAGCCCACCCTGGCCGTGATCGGCGCGACCGGTGCCGTCGGTTCGGTGATGCTCGAACTGCTCTCCACCCGCGAGGACGTCTGGGGCGAGATCCGGCTGATCGCCTCGGCGCGGTCGGCCGGCAAGCGCCTGACCGTCCGCGGCGAGGAGGTCGAGGTTCAGGCGCTGACGCCGGAATGCTTCGACGGCGTCGACATCGCGATGTTCGACGTGCCCGACGAGGTCTCCGCGCAGTGGGCGCCGATCGCGGCCGATCGCGGCGCGATCGCGGTCGACAACTCCGGGGCGTTCCGGATGGACCCGGACGTGCCGTTGGTCGTCCCCGAGGTGAACCCGGCGGCGGCCCGCAAGCGGCCCCGGGGGATCATCGCGAACCCGAACTGCACGACGCTGTCGATGATCGTCGCGATCGGCGCCCTGCACGCGGAGTTCGGGCTCGAGTCGTTGGTCGTGGCCTCCTACCAGGCCGCCTCCGGGGCCGGTCAGGCCGGCATCGACGCGCTGCGCGACCAGCTGACCAAGGTCGCCGGCTCGAACCTCGGCACCCACCCGGGCGATCTGCGCAGTGCTGTCGGCGACTTCGGGCCGTTCCCGGCGCCGCTGGCACTGAACGTGGTCCCGTGGGCCGGGTCGCTGAAGGAGGACGGCTGGTCCTCGGAGGAGATGAAGGTCCGCAACGAGTCCCGCAAGATCCTCGGCCTGCCCGGGCTGCGGGTCTCGGCGACCTGCGTGCGGGTCCCGGTCATCACCACGCACTCACTGGCCGTGCACGCGACATTCGGCCACGAGGTCTCGCAGGCCAAGGCCCAGCAGATCCTGTCCGACGCCCCCGGCGTGATCCTGGTCGACGACCCGGCCCACGGGGAGTTCCCGACCCCGGCCGACGTCGTCGGCACCGACCCGACCTGGGTCGGCCGGGTCCGTCGCTCGTTGGACGACCCACACTCCCTCGACCTGTTCCTCTGCGGCGACAACCTCCGTAAGGGCGCTGCGCTCAACACCGCCCAGATCGCCGAGCTGGTCGCCGCCGAGCTCACGGGCGGCTGACAGAAGATGTAAAAGGGGCCGGCTCAGCCCTTCGGGAACACCGCGGCGATGGTGCGGGCGATCAGGGCGTGGCCGGCGGCGTCCGGGTGGTCGCCGTCGGAGGCCAGCAGGTCGGTGTCGTCCTTCGTACCCTTGGACCCCTTGAAGGCTGTCAAGGTCGAGACGTAGGTCGCGTTGGTGGCCTTCGCTGCCAGGGCCAGGGCCGCGTTGGTCGAGGCGGTACAGGCCAGCGAGGCGGTCATCGCGGTCTTGTCGTAGTCCTTCGAGGCGACCGCGCCGTCCTCCATCGAGGCCCAGTAGTCCAGCACCACGACGTGCGCGGCCGCGTTGAGTGCCTGGATCTTCTGCACCGCGGTGGTGACGTTGTCCTGCACGGCGGTCGCCACGTTCGGGTACAGCTTCGAGAAGTCGGCCCCCAGGCTGGCCTGGTCGAACGCGTCGTTGTAGTCGTTGGCGCCGGTCATGATCAGCACGGTGGTCGCGGTCTTCAGAGCGCTCTGCACCTTGGCCTGGGCCAGCAGGTTGACCACGTCGCCGCTGCGCGAACCGCTCACTGCGAAGTTGTCGGTCGTGTACTTCTTCTGCACCTTCTCGGTGACCAGGTTCGCGTAGTAGTCGACGAAGTTCGTGCACGAGCAGTGGACGCCCGCCGGCACCGAGTCGCCGAACGCGACGATGTTGCCGCCCGGCGGGTACGACGGCTTGGGCGTCGGGGTCGGCTTCGGCGCCGATGCCTCGGTCGGGTGCGTCGGTGCGGGGGCTTCGGCAGCGGCGTGCGGCGGAGTCTCGGTGGCTGTTTCGGTCGCCGCCGGCGTCGCCGAAGGGGTTTCGGTCGCCGCCGGGGTGACCACGGGCGCGGCGGGGACGGCCGCGTTCAGCGTCGCATCACCGCTGCCGCCGGAGCCGCAGGAACTCAACGCCAGCGCGATCGCAGCCACGCTCGTGGCACGCCCTGCCACCCGTCGGGTCCGGGCGCTCCAGCCTTGCTCGTACACGCGCGCAGAACTCCTTCGCCGGCCGGGTGGCCCCGAACATGCTGCCGGCGGCTCGGAACTGAATAAAGGGCGCATTCGTTGTGAATGGGCAAGTTCTGGCCGGCGCCCCGGGTCGCGGGAGGGTGGGCCTCAGGTCAGCCGAGGAACTCGGCCACCAGTGGGGCGACCGCGTCGAGCCGTTCGAGCTGTGGCACGTGGGCCGCCGCCGAGAGCATCTCGACCCGGCAGTCGCGGATCAGGCGCTGGAAGTCGGCCGCGTAGGCGGGGTCGACCAGCGCGTCCTGCTCGCCCCAGATCACCAGCGTCGGGGCGGTGACCCGATGGATGCGCTTGCTCAGCCCGCGGTCCGGGATCGGCCACCAGTACTTACCGGTCACCCCCATCGCCCAGTGGATGGCGATCATCGCCTCGGCCGCCGCCTCCGGGTCCGTGGGCATGGCCAGCGCCGCCGCGGCCACCGGCCCGGTCGGGTCGGCGAAGCACTTGGCGGCCAACTCGGGCAGCTCCAGCAGGTACGGGTTGGACCAGACCCGGCCCTCGGTCCACAAGCCGATCGGGCAGATCGTCACGAGCTTGCTGACCCGGCTGGGGAACGTCGCGGCCAGTTCGGTGGCCAGCATGCCGCCGAAGGAGTGCCCGACCACCGGCGCCGATCCGATGCCGAGGGCTTCGGCGATCTCGTCGTAGACCAGCGTCAGATCCGCGAGGTCCTCGATCGCCTTGTGGCTGTCCGGGTCGCCGGGCGCGGTTCCGGGCAGGTACGGGGCGTAGACCGTGTGGTGCTCCGCCAGCGAGTCCAGGAACGGATCCCAGGCCAACCCCAGGATCGCGTGCAGGTACAGCAGCGGCGGGCCGTCGCCGCCGACCAGCACCTGCGTGCGGACCTGGCTGCCCCAGACCTCGACGTCAACGACATCCCGGTGCGGCATTCCCGACCCCTCTCAGCTGATATGGAGCGGCGCTCAGACGATCCGCTGGCTGCGCAGTTTCTCGGGCCACCAGTGATTGACCCAGCCCTCGCCGTCCCAGATGTCGCGCAGCTTGGGCAGCACGTCGGCGCAGAACAGCGAGATGGAGTCCTTGGTCAGCTCGTGCGGCATCGAGCCAATGTGCTGAAGGATCATCAGGTTGCCGACGCGCAGGTCCTCGATCGCACCGGCCAGCTTGTCCCGCACTGTCGCCGGGCTACCCGCGATCACGATGTCCTTGTCGACGAAATCCTTGTACGAGTAGTTCTTGAAGTTCGCCAGTACCTCTGCTGTCTTCAGCGCCGCGCCGGTGCGGATCCCGTTGGCCAGGCTGGCGTAGTCCTGGTGGCCGGGCAGGCCCCACCACGGCATCGGCACGTGCATGCACTTGTCGAAGAAGTAGCGGATGTGCTTGCTGAACAGCTTCTCGGCCGCCGCGTCGGTGTCCGCGACGCACACGAGCTGGGCGAACCCGGCCCGGTAGGGATTGCGGTCGAGGCCCTCGCGGTCGGCGAACTCCCAGAAGCCGTCCATGACCCGCTTGCCGATCTGGCTGCCGAAGAAGCTGAGCATGCAGTAGTTGTGGTTGTGCTTGGCCGCGAACTTCCAGGTGGACAGCGAACCCAGGCCGGGGATCCACACCGGCGGGTACGGGGTCTGGATCGGCCGGGGCCAGATGTTGACCGAGGGCAGCTGCAGGTAGCGGCCGTTCCAGGCGAAGGTCTCCTTCGACTGCCAGGCCTTCAGGATCAGGTCGTGAGCCTCGTAGTAGCGGTCGCGCTGCTCGATCGGCGGGATGCCCATGCACTGGTTGGCGTCCATCGACGTACCCGCCGGCATGCCGGCCACCAGCCGGCCACCGGAGATGCAGTCGAGCATCGCGTACTCCTCGGCGATGCGGATCGCCGGCTGCGTGCTCGGCAGCGTCGAACCCATCTGCACGATCGCGACGTCGAGCTGATTGGTCGCCCGCGCGAGGATCGAGCCCATGATGTTCGGGTTCGGCATGAACCCGTACGCGTTCTGGTGGTGCTCGTTGACGCAGATCCCGTCGAAGCCCATCTCGGCACCGTGGATCAGCTCGTCGATCGTCCAGTTGTAGAACTGTCCGACCCGCTCCGCGTCGGCCAACTCGTGCCACGGCGGGGTCACCCACACCGACTTGTACCGATCGGTGAAATCCTCGGGCAGTTCCCGGTGGGGCATCAGGTGGAACATCGAGACCTTCATCGCTGCCTCCCTCGACCCGTACCCGAACGGCCGATCCAACGTAGTGGGGTCGTATCGGCCGTCACAACGGCCGAGGCCCCGGGTGTGTGCGTACACCCGGGGCCTTCGGCGTTCGGTCGGGCGTCGACCCAGGGGGCGGGTGACGTCCAGTGCTGCGGTGGGTCCGGCGCGGGAGCGGGGAGTTCCCGCGCCGACTGCGATTCTCTGGGGGAGGGTGACTTCTCGGGGTTCGGGCGCCTCGGGGTGGGGGTCCCTGCGACGCTTGCACCCAGAGTCTCGGCCTCGGCGGGCCCAGGCTTTAGGCCCCGGCCCGGATTTCTTCCCGCCGTCGGCGTCAGGCGTAGACCGCGGCCTCGAAACCCATGCAGAGGCCCAGGACGTCCGGCGTCCCGAACGGCAGGCATTGGGTGAACAAGGCCCCGGCCACCCCGGCGGTCGGGTCCACCCAGAAGTGCGTGTTGAAGATCCCGGACCAGGCTCCGCTGAACGCCGACCGCATCCCGGGCAGGTCGAAGGTGTTCAGCAGGAACCCGTGGCCCCAAGTCCAACCCGGGCCCAGGACGAAGTCCGAGACCAGGTTCCGGTCGTGTGCCGGGATCGCCTCGGGGAAGGTCAGCGGAGCGATGTGGTCGCGGAAGGCACTGGCGACCGAGCCGGGCGAGACCACGCTGACCCCGTCGAGGGTGCCGTCGTTGAGCAGCATCCGCAGGAAGCGCAGGTAGTCGTTCGGCGTGCAGGACAGGCCGTGCCCGCCGGCCCACCAGTCCGGGGTCTCGGGCAGCTCCAGCGGGGTCGGCTCCCACGACCCGGACGGGGCCATGTGCACGGGCACCGCCTCGGCGCGCTGCGCCTCGGTGAGCTGGAACGTGGCGGAGTCCATGCCCAACGGCCCGGTGAGGTTGACCTCGAGGTACTTGTCCAGGCTCAGGCCGCTGGTGGCCTCGACCACCCGGCCCAGCCAGTCGATGTTGATGCCGTAGGACCAGCGCTCGCCCGGATCGAACATCAGCGGCGACTTGAAGATCGAGCCGCTCCCGGCGAACAGCGACGGCGTGCCGGTGACCTCCATCCAGCGCTGCTGGTCGGCGCTGAAGAAGTCGTAGGTCAAGCCGGTGGTGTGGCAGATCAGGTTCTCCACGGTCGCCTGGGTCGCCGGCGGCCGGAACACCGGGGTGTCGCCGTCGAAGCCGGTCAGCACCTGCAGTTCGTCGAACTCCGGCAGGTACTCGGCGACCGGGGCAGCCAGGTTCAGCAGGCCGCGCTCGACCTGCTGCAGCGCCGCGATACTGACCAGCGGTTTGGTCATCGACGCGATCCGGAACACCGTGTCCGCCCCGACCGGCCCGCTGTCCGGGTCGGTGGCGACCCGGGTGCCTGCCGATCCGCGGTAGCGCACCCCGCCGCGGTCGGCGGCGACGGCGACGACGTTCGGCACCTGGCCCGCGTCCACCGCGCTGAGCAGGATGTTGTCGATCGCGGACTTGTCCATTCCAGACCTCCGGCCCGGTCGCGGCGCGACGCGTTCGGCAGAGTCAACCACCCGTCGGGGCCCCGCGAGCAGGGGGTGTGGACGGGCCCGCGGGGGTCTGACTCGACACGTATTGTGCGTTTCGTCACCGTCATGCAGAATCTTGGGAAAAATTAAGGTTTCTGACGATGCATAGGTCGCCCGAACGCGGCCGACTCTCCCGACGGGCTCGCATCCCGAGCGCCCGTAGGGTCGAAGGAGTGAACCTTGACCAGCTCTCGATCTCGGCGGGTGGTGCTCGCGGTCCCGGTGTGCGCCAGCCTGGCCCTGCTTGTCTCGGCCTGCGGATCCAATGGATCCGGATCGGTCACCGCGGCCCAGGCGGCCGCGCCAGTCGCGCCGGCGGCGGTGCCGGTGGCGCCTGCGGCCGCCCCGGCTGCCGCGAGGACCACGCCCGAAAGCGGCACCACTGCCGCGGCGGCGACCGAGTCCAAGTCCACGACGGTGAGCGCTTCGGCCCCGAAGCAGGTCGCGGCCAAGGGCGCGGCCAAGACCACCACGAGCACCGAGTCGAAGCCGGCCGGCACTGCCGCGGCCGCCAAGGCCGGGCCGTCGGCGGTCGATTCGCTGTCCTCGGTCAAGTCGGACAACTCCGCGGCGAACCAGCAGATCTACGACCAGAAGCAGGGCGCGACCGACCAGGGCGTCACCAAGAACGAGATCAAGCTCGGCTCGGTGAACATGCACGGCATGGCGCTGGGCAACCTCGTCGTGCTGCCGATGGTGCGCGGCAACCTCGCCGCCGCGTCAGCGATCAACGACCGCGGTGGTGTGCTCGGCCGCCGGCTGTCGATAGTGGACTGCGACGACGGCCCGGGCGAGGTCGCCCGCGCCAAGTCCTGCATCAAGAAGCTGGCCGGCGAGGACCACATCTTCTCGCTGGTCTCCGCGGTGGACTGGGCCACGGCCTCGATCCACGACGACCTGCAGCAGCAGCACCTGCCCTACGTCGGGGCCTGGGCCTACTCCCAGACGGAGTGGCAGGACCCGTTCATGTTCCCGACGCACATGTCGATGATTCACGAGGCGATGGCCGGTGCGCACTGGGCGGTGGACACGATCAAGCCCAAGACCTACGGGCTGATCTGCCTGACGTCGCCGGAGATGCAGCTGGCCTGCAACGAGGTCTCGAAGGTCATGGACGCCTCGGGCTCGAAGCTCGTGAAGCGCGCTGACGTCTCGATCTCGGAGACCTCGATGTCGGCCTACGTGTTGTCGTTCCGGGCCGCGAACCCGGAGCACATCATCCACTACGTGATCAACCCGGCCACGGTCGTGAAGTTCATGGTCGAGTCCCAGCAGCAGGACTACTACCCGCCCAAGGGCATCTCCGGGAACCACCTCGCCGGCGAGGTCCTCGGCTCGCTGTTCGGTCAGTGGCCGGTCGGTCGGTACTGGACCAACACCACGTACAAGCTGTGGGGTCCGGAGTTCATCGCGACGATGCACAAGTACGCGCGGGCCAACGACGGTGCGAACCACCACATCGTTCAGGCCGGGTATGTCGGCATCAACATCTTCGCCGAGGCCGCGAAGGCGGTCGGGGTGAACCTGACCCGCGACCGACTAATCGCCCAGTTGGACAACGGCACGGTCTGGAAGTCCGATGCCTCACTGGACCAGCGGTTCAGCTACGTGTCCGCCGAGCGCACCGGCAACAACTGGGACCACGAGATGGGCCAGGGCCGGGAGTTCATCTACAAGTACGTCGACCAGAACACCCGCTCGAACCCGGACGGCTCCTCGAACGGCTTCCAGCCGGACTCGAGCCAGTTCGTGATCCACACTTGGAAGTGATCGATCGCGGTCGGCCGCGTACGAACTGAACCTCTGAAGTCCCGAACGACCCCCGGGCATCGCCCGGGGGTCGTTCGTTTTGTCCCGATTCGTTCATCTGACGGGTTGTATAGCCATGGGGTCGGGAAATTTCGGCTCGTCATGGCCCCAAGGAGAGGCGCAATGTCATCAATCCGAACTCGGCGGGCGGCGCTGGCCCTGCCGGTCGGCGCGGCCGTGGCGCTGCTGGTTTCCGCTTGCGGCTCCAGCGGATCCTCGACCACCACAGCGGCTCAGGCGCCTGCGCCTGCCGCCGCACCGGCCCCGCACGCACCGGTTGTGGCACCGGCACCGGCCACCGCGAAGGCACAGTCAGCCGCGAAGGCACCGGCGTCGGCCACGAAGGCCGCCGCCCCCGTGACCGCCCCGAGCACCGCGGTGAAGGGCACCGCCCGGACCACGTCGGCGACCACGAAATCGGGCAAGAGCGCCCCGGCCGCCGCACCGGCGGCGAAACCCGCTACCGGCGGGACCCAGGTGAAATCCACCGAGTCGGCCGGTGCGAAGGCGCAGGACCAGCAGGTCTACAACCAGAAGAACGGCGCCACGGACGTCGGGATCACCAAGGACTCGATCAAGATGGGCACGGTGTCGATGCACGGCATGGCCCTCGGCAACGTGCTGGTGGACCCGTTGGTGCGTGGCATCCGCGCGTCGATGGAGGCGGTCAACGACCGCGGCGGGGTCCTGGGCCGACGCATGACGTTGACCGACTGCGACGACGGCCCCGGTGAGGTCTCGCGGACGAAGGCCTGCATCAAGAAGTTGGTCGGGGTCGACAAGATCTTCGCGTTGCTCGGAGTATCCAGTTGGGGCAGCGCCTCGGTCCACGACGACCTGGCGCAGTATCACCTGCCCGGGTTCGGGCTGTGGGCGTACTCGCAGACCGAGTGGCAGGACCCGTTCATGTTCCCCACCCACATGTCGATGATTCACGAGGCGATGGCCGGTGCGCACTGGGTCGTGGACGTGATCAAGCCCAAGACCTACGGGCTGATCTGCCTGACCTCACCGGAGATGCAGCTGGCCTGCAACTACGTCCAGCGGATCGTCGACGCCTCCGGCGCCAAGATGGTCAAGCGAGCCGACGTCTCCATCTCGGAGACCTCGATGTCGGCCTACGTGCTGGCGTTCCGGGCCGCGAACCCGGACCACATCATCCACTACGTCATCAACCCGGCCACGATGGCGAAATTCATGGTCGAGGCCGCGCAGCAGGGCTACTACCCGCCGAAGGGAATCTCCGGAAACCATCTGGCTGCCGAGGTTCTCGGTTCGCTGTTCGGGCAGTGGCCGGTCGGCCGCTACTGGACCAACACCACGTACAAGCTGTGGGGTCCGGAATTCATCGCCACGATGGAGAAGTACGCCCGCGGCAATCGCGGTCTGAACCACCACATCGTGCAGGCCGACTACGTCGCGGTGAACATCTTCGAGCAGGCCGGAAAGGCCGTCGGGCCGAATCTGACCCGCGACCGGATGATTGCCGAATGGGACAACGGCACGGTGTGGAGTTCGGACGCCTCGTTGGACCAGCGGTTCAGTTACCTGCCCTCGGAGCGCACCGGCAACGACTGGAACCACGACTACGGACAGGGTCGGGAGTTCATGTACAAGTACACGTCGACCAACACTGTCTCCAACCCCGACGGAACCCCGAACGGCTTCCAGCCGGACCCGAACCAGTCGGTGATCCATACCTGGAAGTGAGCCGAGCGGAGTGATCTGACGCCTCCTGCGCTCAGAGCAGGCTGCCCCAGAACTCGACGGTGGCCGTGGCGGTCTTGTCCGGCGCCGGGGCGTCGCCGAACTCCTGGGTGACCCAGTCGGCCAGGTCCGCCCCGGCGGTGCCGACGTCGGTACGGAACATCGCCAGCACCGGATGGCCGGCGCGGTCCGCCCCGGCGGGCAGGTAGCGGTTGCCCCGTAGCGGCACCATCTGCGGCGCCCGCACCAGCGCCGCGCCGGCCACCGCCAGGGCGTCCGGCAGGTCGGTGGGCCGCTCGCCCCAGGAGGGGTGCCAGTAGCCCTTGTGTTCGACGTCGAACAGCATCCCCTCGACCGGCCAGGCCAACTGGTCGCGCAGCGCGCGGTGGTCGACGCTGCGCCAGTCGGGCCAACCCGCCCCGGTGGGCAGACCGCCGACCAGGAAGGCCCGGTGGTCCGGCGCGAACTCGAACCCGTACCGCGCGGTGATCATGGCGAACTCCGAGTCGCGCAGCCCACGCTGGATGTCGACGCCGCCGAAGGCATGCAGCCGCCGTATCGCCTCGACGCCGATCTCAGCCGTGGGAAACCCGATCACAGTCCAATTCTGCCCCGGCCGCGTCCGGGCACGCTCCTCAGAAGAGCGTGTAGAAGCCGGGCGCGATCCGGAAGCCGTGGTCGGTGGCCGCGTCGTGGCAGGTGACCCCGTCCGGGCGGCTGACGCAACTGAAGTCCTGGGTGTCGATGCGGGCGCCGTAGCCCAGCACGCTCGTGGTCGCGATCTTGTCGGCGGTGCACGACCAGGTCGCAGACTTGGTGAGCGCGACGGTGTCGCCCCAGGTCCCGCTGCCGGACGGGCAGCTGCCGTGCTCCTTGACCGAGTAGCCGACCGAGCTGGGTTGGCAGGTCACCGACGGCACGGTGGCAGTCGCAACAGTGCACGCCACGTTGTGCGTCGGGGTCGTGAAGCTGACGAAGCCCGCCTCGTCGGTGAACTTCGAGCTGTCGATGCGGCTGGACCCGAGGAACTCGTTGTCCGGCGGGATCGTCGGCGCGAGGGTGGCGGCCACCTCACCGGGCGGTGCGGCACCGATCGAGGGCTCGGCGTGCGCCGAACCGGCGCTGCCGCACCCGGAGGAGGCCAGGACGCAGACTGCGAGCAGGGACCGTGCGGCAGCCCGGCCGGCGACCTGGCGTAGCGTCACGAGCTCAGCGACGTTCCTGCCGAGCGCAACGCCTGGCAGGCCTCGACGACGCGGGCCGCCATCGACGCCTCCGCGGTCTTGCCCCACGCGCGCGGGTCGTAGGTCTTCTTCGAGCCGACCTCACCGTCGACCTTCAGCACACCGTCGTAGTTGACGAACATGTGCCCGGCCACCGCGCGGGTGTAGGCGTACTGCGTGTCGGTGTCGACGTTCATCTTGACCACGCCGAAGTCCAGCGCCTCGTGGATCTCCGACAGCAGCGAGCCCGAGCCGCCGTGGAACACCAGGTCGAACGGGTGGTACTTGCCGACCTTCGCCCCGACCGCTTCCTGGATCTCCTTCAGGATCACCGGGCGCAGCTTCACGTTGCCCGGCTTGTAGACGCCGTGCACGTTGCCGAAGGTCGCGGCCAGCAGGTAGCGGCCGTTCTCGCCGGTGCCCAGCGCCTCGGCGGTGGCCAGGGCGTCCTCGGCGGTCGTGTACAGCTGGGCGCCGCCGCCGCCCTCGACACCGTCCTCCTCGCCGCCGACGACACCGATCTCGGCCTCCATCACGACCTTGGCGGCCTTGCACAACGCGAGCAGCTCCACAGCGATCTCGATGTTCTCGTCCAGCGGGACCGCCGAACCGTCCCACATGTGCGACTGGAACAGCGGCTCCTGTCCGCGCGCGACGCGCTGGGTGGAGATCGCTACCAGCGGCCGCATGAACCCGTCGAGCTTGTCCTTCGGGCAGTGGTCGGTGTGCAGCCCGATGTTCACCGGGTACTGCTTGGCGACCTCGTGCGCGAACTCGGCGAACGCCACGGAGCCGGTGACCATGTGCTTCTTCGTCGGCCCCGACAGGTACTCCGCGCCGCCGGTGGAGACCTGGATGATGCCGTCGCTGCCCGCCTCGGCAAAGCCCGCCAGGGCCGCGTTCAGGGTCTGCGAGGACGAAACGTTGATCGCCGGATAGGCGAACGCTCCGGCCTTCGCTCGATCTAGCATCTCGGCGTATACCTCGACGGTCGCGATGGGCATCGCGGATACCTCCTCGGGCGGCAATGACGCGTTTGCAGTATTCCCCAGGTGGTGGGCGCGTCATCCCCACGGGGTCTGCCCGAATCGGTGCCGTCGTACCCATGAGTGCATGGCGATCGCCGCGGCGGCACCGGCGTTGATCGACCGGGTCGAACCGTACTGGGCGATCGACAGGACAGCGCCGCAGGCCGCGCGGGCCGGCTCCGACAGACCGGGCCCCTCCTGGCCGAACAGCAGCACGCACCGCTCCGGCAGGTCGTAGCTCTCCAGCGGCACCGCGCCGGGCAGGTTGTCGATGCCGAGCAGCGGCAGGTCCGCCGCGGCCGCCCAGGCGGTCAGCTCGCCGACGTCGGCGTGGTGCCGGACGTGCTGGTAGCGGTCGGTGACCATCGCCCCGCGCCGGTTCCAGCGGCGCCGTCCGACGATGTGCACCTGCGCGGCCAGGAACGCGTTCGCGGTCCGCACCACCGAGCCGATGTTGAAGTCGTGCTGCCAGTTCTCGATCGCGATGTGGAACGGGTGCCGCTGCAGATCCAAATCCGCCACGACCGCGTCCCGGCGCCAGTAGCGGTACCGGTCGACGACGTTGCGTCGATCGCCGCCGGCCAGCAGCGCCGGGTCGAGGCGGTCGTCGTCCGGCCACGGTTCCGGGTGCGGGCCGACGCCGACCTCGTCCGGACCGGTGTCGTCGGGCTCGTCGTCAACCTCATCGTCGGTCACGGGGCTCAGAAGAACACGTACTCGCGCTGGGCGACGCGGAAGCCGTGCCCGCTGTCCCGGTTCAGGCAGGTCACCCCGTCGGGACGGCTGACGCAGGCCATGTGGCCCTTCGCCAACCGTTGCCCGTACGCCAACTGCTTGGCGCCGGAGGCGACGGCATCGGTGGCGCAGACGAACTCGGCCGCCGCACCCAGGTCGATCGTCGAGCCCCAGTTCCCGTTGCCGTGGCACTGGCTCGGGGTGGTCCGGTAGCTGAACGTCGCGATCTGGCAGGACACGGTCGCCGCGCCCACGGTGCAGCCGATGTTCTGGGTGGGGGAGCGGAAGCTCGTCTCCCCGGCCGCGTCCCGGTAGCTGCTGCCCTCGGCGAGGATGGATCCGGACAGCGCATCCCGTGGGTCGGCGGATGCGCTCGGGCTCGCAACGGCGCTCGGGGCCGCCGTCGCCTCGGTCGTCGCCGGTACGCCCGCGGTGCTCGGCCCGGATCCGCCGCAGCCGCTCAGCAACGCGCCGAGCGCCGCCAGCACCACCGGGCGGAACCGAGGCACGCTCAGCCCAGGCCGAGGTCGGACCGCTGATAGGCCGCCACGTAGGGCAGGCCCGCGGCCTCGATCTTCGCCCCGGCGCCTCGGTCCACGATCACCGCGACGCCGACGACCTCGGCGCCGGCCTCGCGCAGCGCCTCCACGGCGGTGAGCACCGACCCGCCGGTGGTCGAGGTGTCCTCCACAGCCAGAACCTGACGGCCCGTCACATCCGGGCCCTCGATGCGCCGCTGCAACCCGTGAGCCTTGCCCTCCTTGCGGACCACGAACGCGTCCAGCGTGCGCCCGGAGGCCGCGGCCGCGTGCAGCATCGCGGTGGCGACCGGGTCGGCGCCGAGCGTCAGCCCGCCGACGGCGTCGTAGTTCAGGTGCGCGGTCGCGTCCAGCATCACCTGGCCGACCAGCGGAGCGGCCTGCCCGTCCAGCGTGACGCGGCGCAGGTCGACGTAGTACTCGGCCTCCGCACCGGAGGACAACGTCACCCGACCGTGCACGACGGCGCGGGACTTGATCAGCTCGAGAAGCTCGTCACGGGTGTCCACGACGGACACCCTCTCATCCCTAAGTCCCGAGCAGATCCACCACGAAGATCAGCGTCTCGCCGGGCTTGATCGCGTTGCCCGCGCCGCGGTTTCCGTAGCCCAGGTGTGGGGGGATCACCAGCTGGCGGCGGCCGCCGACGCGCATCCCGGCCACGCCCTGATCCCAGCCCGCGATGACCCGGCCGCCGCCGAGCGGGAAGCGGAACGGTTCGCCGCGGTTCCAGCTGGCGTCGAACTCCTCGCCGGTGGAGAACGCGACACCCACGTAGTGCACGGTCACCTCGGCGCCCGGCTTGGCCTCGGCGCCGTCGCCGACGTGAATGTCGGTGATCACCAGGTCGGCCGGCGGCTCGGCGCCGGGGAATCCGACTTCCGGCTTCTCGTCGCGGTTCATCCATGCTCCCGTTCGTTTCGGGCGGCCAGGGCAGCGGTGCCCTGGTCGGTGAGGTACCCGTCCTCGGGTCGGTCAGGCAGCCAGGTCCGGAACATCTTCCGGTTGGCCTCGGCGTGCCCCGACAGGATTGCCGATCGAGCGTCGGGCTCGAGGAAGAGGTTCCCGGCGGACGGGCCGGGCAGCAAGTCACCGACGAACTCGCGCGCCAGGGCGCACTCCTCCTCGGACACCAGGTGGGCGTTCATCGCCCGCGCGACGACCAGCCCGCGGGCGGTGTAGGTCAGCGGCGCCGGCGCCTCCTCCGTCGTGAGCCCGGTGATCCCCGCGGTCCGCAGCAGGTCCGCGGCCAGGGCCACGGGTCGTTCGCCGAACTCCTCGACCGGGCGCAGCACGACCTCGGCCACGCCCGGCACCGCGGCGACGCGTTCGGCCAGGGCGGCCCAGTCCAGCACCGCGGAAGCGGGGAACTGCTCGGCGAACTCGCCGGTGCCGCCGGCCTGGATCAGCTGCAGGTGGGCGTGCTCCATCAGCCGGTCCTGCCGGCGGACGTCGAGCACGACGCGGACCTCGCTCGCGCCGAGGGCGCGCAGCCGGGCCGAGACCGCCTCGGCAGCGCCGGGACACAGCCGTTCGCTGTCCCCGACGCCGAGTTCGGTGTCGCGCAGCCAGGCGCCCGCCAGCCGTACCGGCCGCCCGTCGGGAACCTCGTCCGGCCCGAGCGCGCCCGCCGCCCTGGTGTCGGGGCCGGCCAGCGCCGCCCACACGGCGCGCCCGGCGGTGGCGGGCATCGTCAGGTGCAGCGTGGTCATCTGCACGTTGTTCGCTCGATGCTCCTCGCTCGTTCCTCGCTCGTCGCAATCGCTCACGGCTGCCAGGCCACCAACCGCTCGTACTCCGGCCCGTACCGCTCCCACAGTCGGGCCTTCTCGGCCGGGTCGAACAGCACCGGCCGCGGGGAGTCCACGTTCGAGAAGTGCTTCTGCAGGAACCGGCGCAGTGCGTGGCGCTCGTCCTGGGTCTGCAGATGCTGATTGACGGCCAGTGCGATGTCCAGTCCGCGCCCGGACACGCTGCGGTTGTGGTTTCCGCGACCTTCCCCGATCGGCACTGCCAGGGTCGGGTCGACCCGGTGCAGGAAGTGCTCCATCCAGGCCCGGTCGCCCTGCTTGATCTGTCGGAAGTCCAGCACCTCGACCCGGTCGCGGCCGAAGGTCGCGTGCAGCGCGTCGACCGCCGGCTGCCAGGACAACTGGTCGAGGTCGACGCTCTTGACCCACGCCGAGAAGGTCTTCCAGCCGCCCTGGTGCACCGACTGCAGGTAGTACGACTCGACGAAGTCGGGCTGGGGCCGGATCGAGAGCAGGATCCGGCACCGCGACCTGCCCAGTGCGCGGTCCAGTGCCTGGATGTTGCGTTCCGCGTTCGGGTACAGCCGGCCGTCGCCGCCACCCGGGAACGGTCGGCCCAGCACGTTCTCGTAGGACCCGATCAGCGTCCGGAACCGCGGGTCGGCGTGGAAGCGGGCCAGCCGGGCGGCCAACGGTGCGGGGTCGGCAACCAGGCGCTCACCCCAACCGATCATCCGGGACAGTTCGTCGCGCCGCAGGTACTGCAGGCCGGCCGGCCGGTGGAGTTCCTGGTTCTGGTTCAGCCAGTGCTGAACCACCGAGGTCGCGGTCTTGTGCGCCCCGATGTGCAGGGCGACGACCTTCCCCCGAAATTGCATTGGTGCTGCTCCCGTTTCTTCCCGGCCGGGGGCCCAATCTATGTAGAGCCAGGGTTCGATCGTCCGAGCGGCACCCCGGTCAGAGGATCTCGGTGTCCTGTGGGGACCCCCTGTGCAGCCGGTCGCGCCACTCGGCGACGTCGTAGCGGGCGGGCTCGGTGGTCTCGATGAAGTGCCGCAGGGTGTCCAGGAAGCGCATCGGGTCGGCGTGGTGCGGGAAGTGGCCGGCCCGTTCGAAGATCTCCAGCCGGGCACTGGGCATCGCCGAGGCCGCGATGTAGGCGTGGGCGACCGGCAGCACCGGGTCCATCGCGCCCCACATCAGCAGGGTCGGGATCCACTCGGCGAGGTAGCAGCGATCGAGGATCGTCACGGCCTGCCCGCGCATGTCGGCTGCCGAGCGCAGGGTGCGGCAGAACGCGGAACGCGAGGCGCCGTCGGCCATCGCGGCCATGGTTTCGAAGATCTCGTCGGCATCGGTGGCCACCGCGGGACTGACCATCGCCAGCGCCCGCACCATCGTTCGCCCCGCGCTGCGGGTCACCCTGTTGTTGAACACCGGGAGGAACGTCGGCGCCCCGGGCAGAGTGGCCAGCCGCAGCAACGGGTGCACCTCGGGGCCCACCCCGCCCGGGGCGACCAGCACGAGTCGGTCGACGAGTTCGGGGAACTGATAGCTCATCTGCATCGCGATGCCGCCGCCGAGGGAATGGCCGACGAGCGTGGCGCGCTCGATGTCGAGCAGGGCCAGCAGATCGCGCATGCCGCAGGCGTAGGCGGGCACCGAGTAGTCGGCGCGCGGCCGGTCCGACCGGCCGTGTCCGAGCAGGTCCGGTGCGACGACGGTGAAGTGCTCGGCCAGCAATGGGATCAGACCGGCCCAGGTGCCCGAGGAGTCGCCGATGCCGTGCAGCAGGAGCACCGGCGGGCCGTGACCGGCGCGCACGTACGCGCGGCGATACCCGTGGACGCGGGCGTACTGAATTCCGTACTCGTCGACAACCTCGCCGAGCACCGCCTCCAGCGCCTGTTCGGGCGACATCCTCCGACGATATGTCCCCGACGTTGCCGCACGCGTACGGTTGGGTGAAGCGGTTGTATCGACTGAGGTCGCCTGACCAGGAACGGACTGCACACGCCTTGCTCGTTGCCCCGTCCAGGCGATTTCTTGCCCCTGTGCTCGCGGTCGGCCTGGCGCTGGCCACCGGTCCGGCCGGGGACGCCGCCACCCAGCCGCGCTTCGTGCGGGCCAGTTCGCCGCACGGTGGGCCGGAGGCGAACGACGCCGCGTACAGCCCGGCGATCTCCGCGGACGGGCGCTGGGTGGCCTTCGCCTCCGACGCCTCGAACCTGGTCCCCGGCGACTACAACCACCGCCGCGACATCTTCCTGCGCGATCTGACGACCAGTCGGATCATCCGGGTCAGCGTGAGCAGCACCGGGCAGCAGGGCAACGCCGACAGCTACAACCCGTCGGTGTCCGCCGACGGCCGCTACGTCGTCTACGACTCGTTCGCCTCGAACCTGGTCCCCGACGATCGCAACCGCCAGGGCGACGTGTTCCTGTTCGACCGGGTCACCGGCGCGAGCACGTTGGTCTCCCGCGGCCGCGACGGCAAGCCGGCCGACGGGCAGAGCGGATTCGCGGTGATCAGCGCAGACGGCAGCACGGTCGCGTTCGAGTCCACCGCGCAGAACGTGGTCGCGGAGCCGACCGGGTCGGCCGCGCAGGTCTACACCTGGGACCGGAAGTCCGGGGCGATGGAGGTGGCCAGCAAGGCCTACACCGGCGGCGCGGCCGGCGGCGGCAGCGGCGGCCTGTCGATCAGCGCCGACGGCCGGTTCGTGGCGTTCGCCTCCGGCTCGGACACCCTGGTCCCGAACGACCACAACCAGGCGCAGGACGTGTTCGTGCGGGACCGCAAACTCGGCACCACGCTGCGGGACAGCGTCAACGGCAACGGCGGGGAGGGCAACGGGAAGTCCGACGGCCCGGCGCTGTCAGCCGACGGTCGGTACGTGGCGTTCGAGTCGACCGCCACGAACCTGCTGGCGGCCGACCCGACCGCGCAGGACGTCCCCCGGGTGCCGCGCAACCTGGACCCGACCGGCCGGATCGAGGGCGGCGACGACAACTTCGCCTCCGACATCTTCGTCCACGACCTGAAGACCGGGGCGACGAAGCGGGTCAGCGTGGCCTCCGACGGTTCGGAGGCGAAGGGCGACAGCTACCACGCGGCGATCAGCGGCGACGGACGTCGGGTTGCGTTCGTGTCGGTGGCCACGAACCTGGTGGCCGGGGACACCGACCACTTCCGGGAGGTGTTCCTGCACGACCTCGACAGCGGAGCGACCACGCGGGTGTGCGTGGCCGGCAACGGCGGGCCCTGCGACAAGCTCGGCATCACCCCGGCGCTGGACGGCGACGGCGGCCGGATCGCGTTCGCGTCGGAGGCCACGAACGTGGTGGCCGACGACCGCAACTCCGAGCCCGACGTGTTCGTGCGGTTTTCCGGAGGGCCGGCCAACTGACGCCCCGTCAGTCGGTCTCGGACAGGTCGGCCGCGGCGGCCCGGTGGTTCATCAGGGCCTGGCGCAGCTGCGGGCCGGTGATGCGGGCCGAGGCGGCCCCGCCCGGGTTGATCTCCAGGTCGTGCCCGGCGGGCCAGTTTGCGGCCAGTTCGTGCCCGAAGCGGCGCTGCCAGCCGGTGATGTCGTCGGGCAGGTGGTCGGACAGGCGCTCGCGGGTGGCCGACTCGGCGTGGCCCAGCGAGCTGAACGCGTGGATCACCCAGCCCCCGCGCTCGTCCGGGACGCTGAGCAGGCCCGGTGAGCTCGACGCCGGCAGCCACAGCTCTGTCGACAGCACGGCCTCGATCAGTTCGGCGTCCTCGACGGTCCGGTAGGCGGCCCGCTGGAGCATCTCGTCGAGGTCGTCGGTGGGCGGCGGGAGCCGCAACGCGCCGGCCGAGGGGACGTAGTCCGGGTTGTGCCGGAACTCGCCGGTCAGGCGCCCGAGGCCGTCGACCCGCCAGGCGCCGATGATCCCGCGCCGGGGCACGGTTCCGGTGTTGTCGTGCTCGGGATCGATCGCGTAGACCCACCCGCCGGGCCGCTTGCGCGCGGCCTCGCGGATCTCCTCGGTGAGCGGCGGCAGGGGACGGCTGTGGTCAACCACGGGACGCCGCCTGCAGGGTCATGCACGAAGTCTGACGTATTGGCCCCGCTGCGGGGGCGCGGCTCCCACGTTCCCCCACCCAACATCTGCTGCCTGTCCCACGTATCGGCGGGCTTGGACCGGTGGGACAGGCCGCAGAAGTCGGGGGTGTTTGTTCAGGCCAGGGCCACCGTGAGGCTCTCGGCCTCCGGCGTCGCGTCCACCCGGACGGTGCCGCCGTCGCGGACCTCGCCGGACAGCAGCAGCTTCGCCAGGCGGTCACCGATCTCGGTCTGCACCAACCGCCGCAGCGGGCGGGCGCCGTAGGCCGGGTCGTAGCCGGTCGCGGCCAGCCACCTGGTCGCCGCCGGGGTGACCTCCAGATGGATGCGCCGCTCGGCGAGTCGACGGGTCAGCGCGGCCACCGCCAGGTCGACGATCCGGCTCAGCTCGTCCGGGCTCAGCGCGTCGAACACGACGATGTCGTCGAGCCGGTTGAGGAACTCCGGCTTGAACGCCGCGCGGACGGCCGCCAGCACCGCGTCGCGGCGCTGGTCGGCCCCGACGGTCGGGTCCAGCAGGAACTGCGACCCGAGGTTCGAGGTGAGCACCAGGATCGTGTTGCGGAAGTCGACCGTGCGGCCCTGGCCGTCGGTCAGCCGTCCGTCGTCGAGGACCTGCAGCAGGACGTCGAACGTGTCCGGGTGCGCCTTCTCGACCTCGTCGAGCAGCACCACCGTGTACGGCCGCCGCCGCACCGCCTCGGTCAACTGACCGCCCTCGTCGTAGCCGACGTACCCGGGCGGAGCACCGAGCAGGCGCGCCACCGAGTGCTTCTCGGAGTACTCGCTCATGTCGATGCGGACCAGGGCGTGCTCGTCGTCGAACAGGAACTCGGCCAACGCCTTGGCCAGCTCGGTCTTGCCCACACCGGTCGGGCCGAGGAACAGGAACGAGCCGGTGGGCCGGTCCGGGTCGGCGATCCCGGCCCGGGTGCGCCGCACCGCGTCGGCCACGGCCGCCACGGCGCGGGACTGCCCGATCAGCCGGGCGCCGATCGCGTCCTCCATCCGCAGCAGCTTCTGGGCCTCGCCCTCCAGCAGCCGGCCGACCGGGATGCCGGTCCACGCGGCGACCACCTCGGCCACGTCGTCCGGGCCGACCTCGTCGGGGACCATCGCCTCGTGCTCGGACTCGTCGGCCGCGGCGGCCGCGGCCAGGTCGCGCTCGAGCGCCGGGATGTCGACGTAGAGCAGTCGCGAGGCGGCCTCGAGGTCACCGTCGCGTTGCAGGCGGTCGGCCTGCCCGCGCAGGTCGTCGAGTCGCTGCTTCAGGTCACCGACCTTGTTCAGGCCGGACTTCTCCTGCTCCCAGCGTGCGGTGAGCGCGTCGAGTTGCTCCTGACGGTCCGCCAGTTCCTTACGCAGCAAGGTCAACCGCTCGACCGAGGCGGGATCGCCCTCCCGGGCCAGCGCCATCTCCTCCATGCGCATCCGGTCGACGGCCCGCCGCAACGTGTCCAGCTCGACGGGGGAGGAGTCGATCTCCATCCGCAGCCGTGAGGCGGCCTCGTCGATCAGGTCGATCGCCTTGTCCGGCAGGAAGCGGCCGGTGATGTAGCGGTCGGACAACGTCGCGGCGGCGACCAGCGCGGCGTCGGAGATCGAGACCTTGTGGTGCGCCTCGTAGCGCTCCTGCAACCCGCGCAGGATGCCGATCGTGTCCTCCACCGACGGCTCGCCGACCAGCACCTGGGCGAACCGCCGCTCCAGGGCCGGGTCCTTCTCGATCCGCTCCCGGTACTCGTCCAGCGTGGTCGCGCCGACCAGCCGCAGTTCGCCGCGGGCCAGCATCGGCTTGATCATGTTGCCCGCGTCCATGGCGCCTTCGGCATTGCCGGCCCCGACCAGCGTGTGCAGTTCGTCGATGAACGTGACGACCTGCCCGTCGGAGTCCTTGATCTCCTTCAGGACGGCCTTGAACCGCTCCTCGAACTCGCCGCGGTACTTCGCACCGGCCACCATCGCGGCCAGGTCGAGCGAGATCAACCGCTTGCCCCGCAGGGATTCCGGGACGTCGCCGGCCACGATCCGCGAGGCCAGGCCCTCGACCACGGCGGTCTTGCCGACGCCGGGTTCGCCGATCAGCACGGGGTTGTTCTTGGTCCGGCGGGACAGTACCTGCACGACGCGGCGGATCTCGGCGTCGCGGCCGATGACCGGGTCCAACTTGCCCGCCCGGGCCGCCGCGGTCAGGTCGACGCCGTACTTCTCCAGCGCCTGGCTGGTGGCCTCGGGGTCCTTGCTGGTGACCCGGTTGCTGCCGCGTAGTCCGGACAGCGCCTTGAGCAGGTGGTCCGGAGTGATCTGATGCTGCGTCAGCAGATCGGCGACGTTGCTCGGCCCGGTGGCCAGACCGATCAGCAGGTGCTCGGTGGAGATGTAGCTGTCGCCGAGTTCGCCGGCCCGCCGCTCGGCGGTGTCCAGGGCAGCGAGCGCCTGACGCGCCAGGGTCGGCTGCGCCACCGACGAACCGCTGGCCGTGGGCAGGCCGGCGAGCAGTCCCTCGGTCTCGCGGCGCAGCCCGTCGGCGTTGGCGCCGGCTGCGGTCAGCAGCGGCCGCACCGCGGTGTCCGGCTGGTTGAGCAGGGCCAGCAGGAGATGGGCCGGCTCGACCTGACTGTGTCCGGCCGCCGCCGCGTGCTGCACAGCCGCGGAGAAGGCCTCCTGGCTGCGGGTGGTGAGCTTCTCTGCGTTCAAAGTTGTTCTCCTTCTGCACGGGTGGCGGCCCGCACGGGGGACGTGGTCCCCGGAATCTCCTGGGTCAGAGGCGGGGTGGGCGAGGCCCGGGTTGCCAGACCACGACAGCGCGGCCGGGGCCGGGCTCGTAGACGGCAGGCAGGTTGATCCGGCGGTACGCCGGCGAGCTGGGCTCAGTCTGCTTCTCGCGCAGCGCGCCGGCCACGTAGGCCAGTTCGGCCTCGACCTCGGCCAGCCGGACGCGCAGCGCGTCGACGGTGTTCTCCAGATCCATGATTCGTTTGATCCCGGCGAGGTTGATCCCCTCGGCCTGGGACAGTCGGGCGACCTCGCGCAGTCGGAGGATGTCGCGCGCCGAGTACCGGCGCCCGCGCCCGGAGGCACGACCGGGGGAGACCAGGCCCAACCGGTCGTACTGCCGCAGCGTCTGCGGATGCAGGCCGGACAGTTCGGCGGCCACCGAGATCACGTAGACCCCGATCGTCTCGAACTCATCCATTGGCGCTGCCTCCTCGCTCCGCCGCGGCCGCCGTGCTCATCAGCGCGCCGCGCGGGTCCTCGGCGGACTCCGTGGCGAACTTCTCCAGGGCCGCGCGGGCGTCCGCGCTCAGCTCCGTCGGGACGACGACCTCGACGGTGACCAGCAGATCGCCCCGCGTGCCGTCCTTGCGGGCCGCGCCGCGACCCCGGACCCGCATCGTCCGCCCGTTGGCGGTGCCCGCGGGCAGGCGCAGCGTGACCGGTGAGCCGCCCAACGTCGGCACCTTCACCTCGGCGCCCAACGCGGCCTCGGCGAACGTGACCGGCAGACTCAGCGTGAGGTTCTCCCCGCGCCGGCCGAACGCCGGGTGCGGCCGGACGTGGACCGTGATGTACAGATCGCCGGCCGGCCCGCCGCTGACGCCCGGCGTGCCCTTGCCCTTGAGCTTGATCTTCTGACCGTCCGTCACACCACTCGGGATACGGGTGTTCACTGTGTGCGTCCCGGCCGAGCGACCCGTGCCGTGACAGTTCGGGCAGGGGTCCTCGACCACGGAGCCGCGACCACGGCAGACCACGCACGGCTCGGCCATCGCGAACCCGCCCATGTTCCGGGTCACCTGGCCGTGGCCGCCGCAGGTGGGGCACACGGTCGGGGCGGTCCCGGGGCGGGCACCGGACCCGGCACAGGTCCCGCAGGCCGCCTCGCTGGTCAGGCGCAACGGGATGGTGACTCCGTCGACCGCGTCGGCGAAGTCCAGCGTCACCTCGGTCTCGAGATCCGAACCGCGGCGCGCGCTGGTGCCGCCGCGACGGTTGAAGATCCCGCCGAGGATGTCGCCGAGTCCGCCGTCGGCACCGCCGCCGCCGAAGTCGAACGAGAAGTTCGTTCCGCCCGGCCCGCCGCCGCCTGCCGGCTTCCGAAAGCCGCCGGAGCCGAACAGTTCGCGGCCCTCGTCGTACTCAGCGCGCCGCGCCTCGTCGCCGAGGATGTGGTACGCCTCGGAGACCTCCTTGAACCGCGCCTCGGCGCTGGGGTTGTCCTTGTTGCGGTCCGGGTGCAGTTCGCGGGCGAGCTTGCGGTACGCCTTCTTGATCTCGGCGGCGGCCGCGCCCTTCTTCAAGCCGAGGACGGCGTACAGATCCTTGTCCAGGTACTCACGAGCGCTCACAACCACCGCCCCCCTTCGTCTCTCGCATCTTCTGCTGCCCGTCCCACGCATGAACGGCCTTCGATACGTGGGACAGGCAGCACATGTCGGTCATTGCGGGGCGCCACCCTCGATCGGGGCCTCGGGCTCGGCGACCTTCACCCGAGCCGGGCGCATGACCCGCTCGCCGACCTTGTAGCCGGGGGTGAACACCTCGACGCACGTCGGCTCGGAGACCTCTGCCGAGAACTCGTGCAGCAACGCCTCGTGGACGTTCGGGTCGAACGGGTCCCCGTTCTCGCCGAACGAAACCAGGCCCAGCTTGCTCAGCACCGCCTCCAGCGATTCGGCGACGACCTTGAAGCCACCGACCAGTTCGCCGTGCGCGCGGGCCCGACCGACGTCGTCCAGGACCGGGATCAGCTCCGCGAGCGCGGCCATGACCGCCAGCTCCCGGACCGACTCCCGGTCGCGCTCGACGCGCTTGCGGTAGTTCGCGTACTCGGCCTGCAGCCGCTGCAGGTCGACCGTGCGCTCGGCCAGTGCCGCGGCGTCGGTGCCCGGGGCAGGCGCAGCGGCTTGCCCCGCGCCTGCCGGCCCACTCCCGGTAGGCGGAGCGGGTGCGGCGCCTGACGGTACGTCAGGTCGCAGCTGGCCCGTCGCCGGGTCGATCCGGCGCTTGTCGCGGACGATCGGCGTGTCGAACTCGGTCTCCAACTCGGCTTCCCTGCCGATCTCGGAGCCGCTCTGGAAATTGGTTCGCTCGCTGCGCTCGCTCACTTGTGATCGCCCTCGTCGACGATCTCGGCCTCGACGACGTCGTCGTCAGGGCTGTGTGCGTGCCCGCCCGGCGCACCCGGACCCGCGGCGTCGGCGCCCGGCGCACCGGAGTACATGCCGGCGCCGAGGCTCTGGAAGGCCGTGGCCGCCTTCTGGGTGGCCGCCTGGATTGCCGCGTCGTCGTTGCCCTCGAGGGTCTTCTTGAGCTCGTCGATGGCGGACTCGACCTCGGCCTTGTTGGCCGCGGCCGGACCCTCGGCGAGCTTGTCGGCGTTGTCGGCCAGGAACTTCTCGGCCTGGTAGACCAACTGCTCGCCCTGGTTGCGATGCTCGACGGCCTCGCGGCGCTTGCGGTCCTCCTCGGCGTACTGCTCGGCGTCGCGGACCATCTTGTCGATGTCCTCGCGCGGCAGCGCGGAGCCACCGGTGACTGTCATCGACTGCTCCTTGCCCGTCCCCAGGTCCTTGGCCGAGACGTGCACGATGCCGTTGGCGTCGATGTCGAAGGTGACCTCGATCTGCGGCACGTTGCGCGGCGCCGGCGGCAACCCGGTGAGCTCGAAGTTGCCCAGCGACTTGTTGTCGCGGGCCATGTCGCGCTCGCCCTGGTAGACCTGGATCAGCACGGACGGCTGGTTGTCCTCGGCCGTCGTGTAGACCCGGGACCGTTTGGTCGGGATCGTCGTGTTGCGCTCGATGAGCTTGTCCATCACGCCGCCCTTGGTCTCGATGCCCAGGGACAGCGGGGTGACGTCGAGCAGCAGGACGTCCTTGACCTCGCCCTTCAGCACACCGGCCTGCAGGGCCGCGCCGACCGCGACGACCTCGTCCGGGTTCACGCCCTTGTGCGGCTCCTTGCCGCCGGTCAGTTCCTTGACCAGGTCGGTGACGGCGGGCATCCGGGTGGAGCCGCCGACCAGCACGACGTGGTCGATGTCCTTGACCGAGATCCCGGCGTCCTTGATCACCTGCGCGAACGGCTTGCGGCAGCGGTCGAGCAGGTCCGCGGTGATCTTCTGGAACTCCGCGCGGGACAGGGTCTCGTCCATGAACAGCGCGTTCTTCTCCGCGTCCTGCGTGATGTAGGGCAGGTTGATCGCGGTCTGCTGGGTCGAGGACAGCTCGATCTTCGCCTTCTCCGCCGCCTCGCGGACCCGCTGCATCGCCATCTTGTCCTTGGTCAGGTCGATGCCGTTCGCCGCGCGGAACTTCTGCACGAGGTGGTCGATGATCCGCTGGTCCCAGTCGTCGCCGCCCAGCCGGTTGTCACCGCTGGTGGCCTTGACCTCGACCAGGCCCTCGTCGATCTCCAGCAGGGAGACGTCGAAGGTGCCGCCGCCGAGGTCGAAGACCAGGATGCGGTGGTCGGTGGTGTCCTTGTCGAGCCGGTAGGCCAGCGCGGCCGCCGTCGGCTCGTTGATGATCCGCAGCACGTTGAGGCCCGCGATCTCGCCGGCCTCCTTGGTGGCCTGCCGCTCGGCGTCGGAGAAGTACGCCGGCACGGTGATCACCGCGTCGGCGACGGGCTCGCCCAGGTAGGCCTCCGCGTCGCGCTTGAGCTTCTGCAGCACGAACGCCGAGATCTGCTGCGGGGTGAAGGTCTTGCCGTCGATGTCCTGGGTCCAGGACGTGCCCATCTCCCGCTTCACCGAGCGGATGGTGCGGTCGATGTTCGTGACGGCCTGCCGCTTGGCGACCTCTCCGACCAGGACCTCACCGTTACGGGCGAAGGCGACGACCGAAGGCGTGGTGCGCGCGCCCTCAGCGTTGGGGATGACGGTGGGTTCGCCACCCTCCAGAACGGCTACGACGGAGTTCGTCGTGCCGAGGTCGATGCCGACCGCACGAGCCATGTGTTTCCTCCAGCGAACGTGTATGAGCTGACTGCGCTCAAGTCTGTCGGACGAGCTTGCGACCCGTCAACTCGATTGAGTCTGTTCGGCTCAACTTTGTTCAGCGAGGTTGTATTCCCCCGGCTTCCTCGCATCGTTCGTTGCCGTACGCGGTCGGCAACAATTGCGCAACGCCAGCTGATCGGCTCATGACTTCTTACCGGGCAGGAAAGGTTCTTACCAGGCTTGACCTGCACGTCTGTCCAGGTCGTTCGGGGGCGTCTAACCTGACGCACATGCTGCGGACCATGCGTGCGCCGGACGGTGGTCCGGCCCTGCGCACGCGGGTGCTCGCGATCATGGTCATCGTCGGGATGCTGCTGCTGAGCGGCGCCGAGATGCTGATCCCGGTCTTCCGGTGGGCCGTCAACCAAATGTGGTTCTGAGGCGTCCTCAGGTCGGGCGGCCGTCCTTCCAGACCGCCGCCACCAACGGAACCCCTGGCCGGTAGGCCAGGTACACCGGGTCCGGCGCGGCCAGCACCACCAGGTCCGCCCGCGATCCCGGCGTCAACGTCCCGACCTCCGTTCGGCGCAGCGCCCGGGCCCCACCGGCCGTCGCCGCCCAGACCGCCTCGGCCGGGCTCATCCGCATCTCCCGGACGGCCAACGCGATGCAGAACGGCATCGAGGTGGTGTACGCCGAGCCGGGGTTGCAGTCGGTGGCCAGCGCCACGGTGACTCCGGCCGCCAGCAGTCGGCGGGCGTCCGGATAGGCGGAGCGGGTGGCGAACTCGGCCGCCGGCAGCAGGGTTGCCACGGTCGCCGACCCGGCCAGTGCGGCGACGTCGGCGTCGGACAGGTGGGTGCAGTGGTCGGCCGAGGCCGCGTCGAACTCCACCGCGAGCCGGGCGCCCGGGCCGGGTCCGAGCTGGTTGGCGTGCACCCGGGGGGTCAGGCCGGCCGCGCGGCCGGCGGCCAGCACCGCCCGGGTCTCGACCTCGTCGAACGCGCCTGCGTCGCAGAACACGTCGATCCACCGGGCGTGCGGCGCGCAGGCGGCGAGCATCTCGCCGGTGATCAGGTCCAGGTAGCCCGCCCGGTCGGCGGTGAACTCCGGTGGGACGACGTGGGCGCCGAGGAATGTGGTCTCGGGTGTGAAGTTCGCGGCCACCGCCAGGCTGCGGGCCTCGTCGGCGACCGTCAGGCCGTAGCCGGACTTGATCTCGACGGTGGTCACCCCACCGGCTCGGAGCTCGGCGTGCAGGCGGGCGGTGTTGGCCAGCAGGACCTCGTCCGGGGCGGCCCGGGTGGCCGCGACCGTGGTCGCGATGCCGCCGGCGGCATATTCCTGGCCGCTCATCCGGGCGGCGAACTCGGCGACCCGGTCCCCGGCGAAGACCAGGTGGGTGTGGCTGTCGACGAACCCGGGCAGCACCGCGCCGCCCGCGGCCGAGGTGGCCGCGTCGCACGCCGGTGCGCTCGCCGACGGCCCGACCCACACCACCTTCCCGCCCTCGACCACCAGCGCGGCCGCCGGGATCGCGCCCAGCGGCCCCGGACCGAGGCCCGGGTCGTTGGTGGCCAACAACGCGATGTCGGTCAGCAGGACCGATGCCACGGACGCCCTCCGGTTTGCTGTCGTCGACGTTTAGCCAACCTTGTCAGCGCTTACAGCACCCTGTCGGCAGTTATTTCCGTCGACAGGCATGGATAAAGGTCGACGACGTCAGACGGATGCCACCGCCGCGGCCAACGCCCGGGGCAGGTCGGGCAGCAGTCGGTGGCGGCTGTCGGCGACGACGACCCGGCCGGAGGCCACCACGTGCCGGACATCCGCGGCGGTGGCGGCGAACACTGCGGTCTCGGCGGTCGGTGGGCAGCCGGCGGTGCGGGGCGAGTCAAGGGCGAGCGTGACCAGGTCGGCCCAGCACCCGGGTTCGATGCGCCCGGCGTCCGGCCAGCCGAGGCAGTCATGCCCGGCCACGGTGGCGGCGTCCAACAGGGCGGCGGCCGCGTGGTGGCCGCGGGTGCCGACGGCCAGGCGGTCGTGCAGCTCGACGCCGCGGGCCTCCTCGAACAGGTCGATCACCGCGTGACTGTCCGAGCCGAGACTGAGCGCGACCCCGGCGGCGGCCAGCGCGGCGCCGGGCCCGATGCCGTCGGCGAGGTCGCGTTCGGTGGTCGGACACAGGCAGACGGTCGCCCGGTTGAGCCCGTACAGCGTGATGTCGTCGGCGGTCAGGTGCGTGCCGTGGACGGCCGTCAGATTGCTGGCCAGCGCCCCGGCCTGGTGCAGCACCTGGCTCGGGGTCCGGCCGTAGGCGGCCAGGCAACCGGCGTTCTCGACCGGCTGCTCGGAGACGTGGGCGTGCAGCACCGCGCCGCGGGCGGCCCACTCGGCCACCATCTCGATGTCGCGGGGCGCCACCGCGCGCACCGAGTGGACGGCCGCACCCAGCCGGGCTCCGGCGCCCGGGTCGAACCGGGACACCCGACCCGCCCAGTCGTCGACGTCGCCGTCGGAGAAGCGGAGCTGAGCCCCCGTCAGCTCGGCGCCGAACCCGCCGGAGAGGTAGCAGGTGTCCAGCACCGTCACCCGGATCCCGGCCTCCCGGGCGGCCTGCGCGACCGCGTGGCCCATCACGTTCGGGTCCGCGTACGGCTTGCCGGCCGGGTCGTGGTGCAGGTAGTGGAACTCCCCGATGCAGGTGATCCCGGCCAGCGCCATCTCCCCGTACACCGCGCGGGCCAGCGCCAGGTAGTTGTCCGGGTCCAGCCGGGCGGCGACGGCGTACATCGCCTCGCGCCAGCCGAAGAAGTCGCCGGGTGTTTGGGCGCGCGCCCGAAGCGCGCGGTGGAAGGCGTGCGAGTGGGCGTTGGCCAGGCCCGGCAGCGTGAGCCCGGGCAGCCCGACCGCATCGGCCGGGCACTCAACTCCCGCCGTCACCGAACCGAAGCGGTCCCCGGTCACCTCGACCAGCACGCCCGCGGCGACCCGGCCCGGCGGCAGCCACGCGTGCTCGCACCAGAACCGGCTCATCCCCACCACCCCGCCGGACGGGTCATCGGGCGGCCAGGGTCTCGAGGGTGTCGGCCAGGGCGGCGACGCCGGCGCGGCAGTCCTCGGGTTCGGCGTGCTCGTCCGGGGCGTGGGAGACGCCGGTGGGGTTGCGCACGAAAAGCATCACGCTCGGCACGCCGGCCGCCGAGAGCACGCCCGCGTCGTGCCCGGCGCCGGAAGCCAGCACCGGGGCGTCGTCCAACCGGCTGGACACCGCGGCCACCAGGTCGTCGCCGAACTGCACCGCCGGGCTCCACGACTCCTCGACCAGTTCGACCTCGACATCCGGGGCGGCGGCCTGCTCGGCCGCGCGAGCCACGTCCTCGACCACCCGACGCACCGCGGCCGGGTCCGGGCAGCGCGCGTCCAGCCAGATTGTCGCCATCGAGGGGATCACGTTGGTGCCGTTGGGCTCGACCAGCACCCGGCCGACGGTGGCCAACCCGCCGTGCGTCGCAGCCGCCGCCCGGGCCGCGAGCACCGTGCGGGCCAACGGCAGCATCGGGTCGTGCCGGTCGCCCAACGCGGTCGTCCCGGCGTGGTCGGCCCGCCCCCGGAAGCTCAGCCGCCATCGCCCGTGCGGGTGCAGGCCGCCGCCCACCCCGACCGCCCGGGCCGCGTGCACCAGCCCGCGGCCCTGCTCCACGTGCAGCTCGACGAACGTGCCGATGCGCCCGATCCGCTCGGGGTCCCAGCCGATTGCCTCCGGGTCGAGCCCGGCCCGGCCCACGGCTTCCGCGTAGGTCACCCCGGCCGCGTCCCGCAACACCAACGCCTTCTTCGTGGTGATCGCCCCGGTCAGCAGCCGCGACCCCAGGCACGGGACGCCGAACCGCGCGCCCTCCTCCTCGACGAACGCGACCACGGCCACCGGCCGGGTGGGCATTCGGTCGGTCGCCCGCAGCACGTCGATGGCCGCGAACCCGGCGGCCACCCCCAGCGGCCCGTCGAACGCGCCGCCGTCCGGGACGGAGTCCAGGTGCGACCCGGTGACCAACGCAGGCCCGCCGGCGCCGGCGGCGTGCCAGGCCCACAGGTTGCCGTTGCGGTCGGTCTCCAGCTCCAGCCCGCGCCGCGCCGCCTCCTGCGCGAACCACTCGCGCGACTGCATGTCCGGCCCGGTCCAGGAGAACCGGCGGTAGCCGCCGGAGGTCGGGTCGCGCCCTACCTCGCGCAGCGGCTCCCACAGGACGTCGAACGACCCGGTGTCGTCCACCGGGCCGGCCTCAGTACCCCGCGGACGGCGGCTCGTGGGTGCTCGAACCGACCATCGCCATCGGGACCGACGACTCGGCCCGCTGGGCCGGCAGCGACTGCTCGATCTGGCCCGCCGCGCCCGGCGTGACCAGGCCCGCGCCGAACCAGGCGATCAGTAGGTCGACGGCCACGGCCAGCGCGGCCAGCAGCACGCCGCCGGCGGCGATCATCCCGTAGTCATGGATCTGCGGCGACTGCCCATCGATGATCATCCGGCCCAGCCCGCCGGCACCGACGTACGCGGCAACCGCGGCCATCATGATCACCTGGACCGCGGCCCGCCGCACCCCGCGCACCAGCGCCGGCATAGCGATCGGGATCTCGACCTCGTGCAACACCTGGCCGGGCAACATCCCGCAGGCCCGGGCCGAGTCGACCACGGCCCGGTCGACCAACCGGACCCCGGTGTACCCGGCCGACATCATCGGCGGGATTCCCAGCAGCGCGAGCATGAAGAACGCCGGCCCACTGCCGGTGCCGACCTTCATCGCGAAGTAGACGAGGACGCCGAGCGGGGCCAGCACCCGGCCGGCTCCCCAGAACAGGATCGGGACGTCGTCGCCCCGGCCGCTGTGCCCGACCGCGATCCCCACCGGGATCGCGATGATCGCGGCGGCGAGCAGCGCGGAGAACGACAGCACCACATGCTCGGACAGGCGCTGCAGCATCCCGGTCGAACCGCTCCAGTGCGAGGAGGTCGACAGGTACGTCCAGAGCAGGTTCATCGGATCACCGCACCGGAGCCAGGCGGGCCCAGGGCGCCAACGCCCGCTGCGCCCGCAGCAGCAGGACCTCGACGGAGGCGGCCAGCACCGCGACCACCGCGGCGCCGGATAGCACCTCGGCGTCGGACCGGGTGGCGAAACCGTCGGTGAAGGTCAGGCCCAAGCCGCCGCCGCCGATCAGCGCGGCGAGCGTGGCCAGGCCGATCGCGGTGACTGCCGCGGTCCGCAGCCCTTCGACCAGGGTCGGGACGGCAGCAGGCAGTTCGACCTGCCAGGCCCGCGCGGTCGGTGTGAAGCCGAGGGCATCGGCGGTGTCGACGAGTTGCTGCGGCACCTCGGCCAGGCCGGTGACGACCGACCGGGTGAGCATGAACGTGGTCAGCAGTGTGATCCCGACGACCACGTTCACGCGGGCGCTGAGCGTGGTCTGCAGCAACCCGGGCAGCACGACGAACCACGCCAGCGCCGGGATCGCCTCGAACAGTGCGCACAGCCCCAGCGCGGCCCGGCGCGAGGCCTCGGTCCGAGCAACCACCATGCCCAGCGGCACCGCGATCAGCACCCCGAGCAGCAGCGGGATCAGTGCCATGACCAGGTGCGCGGCAAGCATTGTGCCCAGCGGACTCCGGTTGTCCCAGGCCCAGGTCATCGGCCGCCGTCCTCGTCGTCGTGCGGTGCCTCCGGCGCGGTGTCGGGTACCTCCAGCCACTGGCCGGTCTCCGAGGACCACTCCCAACGCACGGCGCCGGTCTTGGGCGTGGTCGCCGTGCTCGGCGCCGGGTCGGCCTCGGTGGTCTCGGCGGAGTCGGTAGACGCGGTGGACTCGCTGGACGCGGCGGCGGTGGCCTCGGTGGACACGCTGGAGTACTCACCCTCGGCCGGGTCCTCGCCGCCGATCAGCCACTTGGTGACCGGGTCGAGGGTGCCGTTGGTCGGCCGGGCAGCCGGGGTCGGGGTGCTCTCCCCACCCCGGATCGTGGGCACGGTCGCGGGCTTGGACTGGGTGGGGCGGAGCACCGGGGCCGGCGTCGGCGTCGGGACGACCGGAGTGTGCCGCGCAGCTTCCTTGACCACCGGCGGTGGTGTCTGCACGGTCGTCGAGCGGCGCGCTTCGGCGCCCGGCTCGGACGAACCGCCGGGCTCCTCGCGGGTGGTCCAGGTGGTGCCCATCGGTTCGTCACGCAGCAGGTCGTGGAACTCGTCCGGCAGACCCGGCTCGTGGGCAGGATGGGCGGTCGAAGGTAAGGGACCCTGCGCCTCGGCCGGCGTCGGGGCCGGTGCGACCGGCTTCGCGATGCCCAGGATCGCCGGTCCGCTGGACGCGCTCGGACCGGCCCACAGGTGCGGCGGCAAGGTCGACAAGTAGCGCGCGATCTCCGCGTGGTTGACCACGCCGAGGGCCATCCCGGCGTCGTCCAGGCAGACCGCCAAACCCGACGGGGCCAGGATCGCCGCGTCGAGGGCGGCCAGGATGCTCTCGTCGGCGTAGAAGCTGCCGCCCAGCGGATGGACGACCGGTCCGGAGATGATCTGATCCGGCGTCAGTACCCGGGAGTCGACCCAGCCCCGGGGGCGCCGCTCGGAGTCCAGCACGATCAGCCAGCGCTCGCCGAAGGTGTCCGAGACCGAGCGCGCGCGGGCCCCGGTGCTGCCCGCCTGGATGGTGGCCGCCGGGGTCAGCGGCAGCTCGGCGGCGGGCAGGAACGTCAGCTTGCGGATACCCCGGTCGCGACCGAGCAGGTCGGCCACGTACTCGCTGCCGGGCTGGGCCAGCATCGTCTGCGGGGTCGCCAGCTGGACCATGCGCCCGCCGGCCATCACCGCGATCTGGTCGCCGAGCTTGATGGCCTCGTCGATGTCGTGGGTGGCGAACAGGATCGTCTTGGGCGCGACGCGCTGCAGTTCCAGCAGGTCGTCCTGCAGGTCCTGACGCACTGCCGGATCCAGCGCGGAGAACGGGGAGTCCATCAGCAGGATCGGCGGGTCCGAGGCCAGGGCGCGCGCCATCGCGACCCGGGCCTGCTGCCCGGCCGACAACTGCGCCGGGTACTTGTCGGCGAACGCGGGGGTCAGGCCGACCCGCTCGAGCAGACCCACGGCGATCCGCCGGGCGTCGCCGCGGCCGATGCCGAGCAGCAGCGGCACGGTCTCGATGTTGCGGATCACGGTGCGGTGCGGGAACAACCCGCCCGGGACGACGTATCCGATGCCCCGCCGCAGCACCGACCGCCGGACCGCCGTGTTCACGTTGCCGTCGATCGAGACCCGGCCGGCCGACGGGTCCAGCATCCGGTTGACCATCCGGAGCAGGGTCGTCTTCCCGCACCCGGGCGGCCCGATCAGAACCGTCGTCCGCCCCGTCGGGGCGACCAGATTCACGTCGTCCACGGCCACGGTCCCGCCGGGGAAGACCTTCGTCACGCCTTCGAACTCGATCACCGGACAGACCACCGGACGCAGGCCGGGGGACGCGCGGGCGCCCCGAGATTAATGACCGGTCCAACCTAACCCGGTTGATCCTCGCCGGCGTCGCGGCCACGCGGGAAACGGGGTGCGTCCTGAGCGTAATTGTGACCTGACGGTGATCAGTCACTTACAGATTGTCCGGACTTGTCCTGCATCGGGACGGGCAGTCCGCGCTCGTCGGCGACCTCGCGGGCCCGGTCGTAACCGGCGTCCACGTGCCGCAGCACCCCGGTCGCCGGGTCGTTGGACAGCACTCGTTCCAGCTTCTGCGCGGCCAACCTGGTGCCGTCGGCCACGCAGACCTGACCGGCGTGGATCGAGCGCCCCATCCCGACCCCGCCGCCGTGGTGGATCGAGACCCAGCTGGCTCCCGACGCCACGTTCACCATCGCGTTCAGCAGCGGCCAGTCGGCGATCGCGTCGGAGCCGTCGAGCATCGCCTCGGTCTCCCGGTAGGGGGAGGCCACCGAGCCGCAGTCCAGGTGGTCGCGGCCGATCACGATCGGAGCCCGCACCCGCCCGGTCGCGACCATCTGGTTGAACTCCAGCCCGGCGCGGTCGCGTTCACCGGCGCCGAGCCAGCAGATCCGCGCGGGCAGGCCCTGGAACTGCACCTTCTCCCGGGCCGCGGCGATCCACCGGGTCACGCCGTGGTTGTCGGCGAACAGCGTCGTGATCGCGTCGTCGGTGGCGGCGATGTCGGCCGGGTCGCCGGACAGCGCGACCCAGCGGAACGGGCCCTTGCCCTCGCAGAACAGCGGACGGATGTAGGCGGGCACGAAGCCGGGGAAGTCGAAGGCCCGCCGATACCCGGCGTTCTGCGCCTCAACCCGGATCGAGTTGCCGTAGTCGAAGACCTCCGCGCCGCGGTCGGCGAACCCGACCATGGCCTCGACGTGGGCGGCCATCGAGTCCCGGGCCCGGCGGATCACGTTGTCCGGGTCCTCGGCGCGGGCCCGGGCCCACTGCTCCAGCGACATCCCGCTCGGCAGGTACATCAGCGGGTCGTGGGCCGAGGTCTGGTCGGTGACGACGTCGATGCCCGGCCCGCGGCCGAGCAGGTCCGGCAGCACCTCGGCGGCGTTGCCGAGCACCCCGATCGACAGCGGCCGCTTTTGCGCCCGGGCGTCCTCCGCCTGCCACAAGGCGTCGTCCAGCGAACCGGCGTAGGCGTCCAGGTAGCCCTGGTCGAGCCGGCGGCGGATCCGGGTCGGGTCGCACTCTACGACGATCGCCACGCCGCCGTTCATCGTCACCGCCAGCGGCTGGGCCCCGCCCATGCCGCCCAGGCCGGCAGTCAGGGTGATCGTCCCGCACAGCGTGCCGTCGAATCGCTTGGTCGCCACCGCGGCGAACGTCTCGTAAGTGCCCTGCAGGATTCCCTGCGAGCCGATGTAGATCCAGGAGCCGGCGGTCATCTGCCCGAACATCGTCAGGCCTGCTGCCTCCAGGCGCCGGAACTCCGACCAGTTGGCCCAGTCCGGCACCAGGTTGGAGTTCGCGATCAGCACCCGCGGGGCCCACTCGTGGGTACGCAGCACCCCGACCGGGCGCCCGGACTGGACCAGCATGGTCTCGTCCGGGGCGAGGTCGGTCAGCGTGCGGATCAGCGCGTGGTAGCTCGGCCAGTCGCGGGCGGCCTTGCCGCTGCCGCCGTAGACGATCAACTCGTCGGGGTTCTCGGCCACGTCCGGGTCGAGGTTGTTGTTGAGCATCCGCAGGGCCGCTTCGGTCTGCCAGGTCCGGGCCGTGAGCTCGGTCCCGCGGGCCGCTCGGATCTGAGGCGGCGTCACCTGAGGTTGGGTCACTTCAGTGCTCCCACGACGGTCTGGACGGCGTCGAGCAGTTCACCCGAGCGGACGGCGGCCACCGTCGCCTCGATGTCGGCGGACAGGTACCGGTCCGGCCCCGGCCCGGGGACGTGACGCCGCAGCGCGGCCAGTGCCGCGCCGGTGCCGGGGGCTGGACGCAGCGGCGCCCGTAGGTCCAGCGCCCGGGCGGCGGTGAGCAGTTCGATCGCCACCACCCGGGTCAACCCGTCGACGGATCGGCGCAACTTGCGTGCGGCGGCCCAGCCCATGGAGACATGGTCCTCCTGCATGGCCGAGGACGGGATCGAGTCCACGCTCGCCGGGGCGGCCAACCGCTTCAGTTCCGAGACGATCCCGGCCTGCGTGTACTGGGCGATCATGTAGCCGGAGTCGACCCCGGGGTCGTCGGCCAGGAACGCGGGCAGGCCGGAGCGGCCCCGGTCGAGCATCCGGTCGGTGCGGCGTTCGCTGATCGAGGCCACGTCCGCCGCCGCGATCGCCAGGAAGTCCAACGCGTAGGCGACCGGGGCGCCGTGGAAGTTGCCGTTGGACTCGATCCGGCCGTCGGCCAGCACGACCGGGTTGTCGATCGCCGCGGCGAGTTCTCGTCCGGCGACGGTACGGGCGTGGGTCACGGTGTCCCGGGCAGCCCCGGCCACGGCCGGGGCGCAGCGCAGCGAGTAGGCGTCCTGCACCCGCGGGTCCTCCGGCCCGGCGTGCGAGGCCACGATCGGCGAGCCGGCCAGCAGCGTGCGCAGATTCGCGGTGGAATCGGCCTGCCCGGGGTGGGGCCGCAGCGCGGCGAGGTCGGCCGCGAACACCCGGTCGGTGCCCAGCAGCGCCTCGATGCTCATCGCGGCGGCCAGGTCGGCGTGCTTGAGCAGGTCCGCCAGGTCGTGGCAGGCCAGCACCAACATGCCGAGCATCCCGTCGGTGCCGTTGACCAGCGCCAGGCCCTCCTTCTCGACCAGCGTGATCGGCTCCAGATCCGCGCCGGCCAGCGCCTGCGCTGCCGGCCGGAGTTCGCCGGCCCGGTCGCGGACCCAGCCCTCGCCGAGCAGCACCAGCGCGACGTGCGCCAGCGGGGCGAGGTCGCCGGAGCAGCCCAGGCTGCCGTATTCCGGGACGAGGGGGGTCAGGCCCGCGTTCAGCAGGCCGGCCAGCGCCTGCGCCGTCTGTGGCCGCACCCCGGTCCGGCCGGTGGCCATCGTGCGCAGCCGCAGCAGCATCATCGCTCGCACGACCTCGCGCTCGACCTCCGGACCGGTGCCCGCCGCGTGCGACCGGATCAGGCTCAGTTGGAGGCGGGCCCGATCGGCCGGCGGGATGTGCCGGGTCGCCAGCGCGCCGAACCCGGTGGAGATCCCGTACACGGCCAGGTCGGAGGCGGCGAGTTCCTCGACCCGCTCACGGGCGCGGGCGATCGCGGCTACGGCTGCCTCGGTCAGGGCGACGGGAACGTGCTCCCGGGCGACCGCCACCACCTGCGCGGCGTCCAGCGCCGTGCCGTCGATATCGATCATGTCCCGCACCCGCCCATTTGAGCACTTCGCCCGACACTGGGAGATTTCGACCACGCCGTGTGACCATGAGCGCGCGACCCGCACGAGCGGGCGCGTCCGAACGTGGCAAGCCCCGTATCTGATGCTTTGTCAGCCCAGGAGGCTCTCGTGTTCCGATTCGTTCCGCTGGCCCTGTCCGCATTGCTGCTCGCCGGCGGGGTCGCCGGCGCGGAAGTCGCGACCGGCTCGTCGGCTTCCGCCGCGGGCGGAGGCGTCGCGATCACCGGGCACGTGAAGCACCCCTTGCACCTGCGGCTCGCGGACCTCGCCAAGTACCCGCAGCACACGGTGCAGGTCACGTTCGTCGGCGGTAAGCCGGAGCGGACCCAGAACCACACCTTCTCCGGCCCGCTGCTGATCGACGTGCTCAACGCCGCCGGGCCCCAGTTCGACGCCGCGGCCAAGAACGACGCATTGCGCTGGGGAATCCTGGTGACCGGCTCGGGCAACTACCGGGCGCTGATCGCCTGGAGCGAGCTCGACCCGCATCTGGGTGCCAAGCAGGTCCTGCTGTCCATGACCGAGGACGGCAAGCCGTTGGACGCCCCGCGGATCGCGCTGCCGGACGACAAGGGCGGCGGCCGGTACGTCGGCGGCGTGACCGATGTGCGGCTCAGCCCGGTCGGGTGAGTCGGCCGGATGTCGGTCGTTGTTACTCCTGAGTATTATTGCGCGGTCGCGGCACCCCGGTCGGAGCTTCGCCGAGCGATAACGTCGCGGCAGCGCGGGCGCCTACGAGCGCCGCCGGTCCCCGAATTCAGGGAGTGACGAATGACCGCCGTCCGGATCATCGTCGGCCTGGGCATGACACTGGCCGTGTTGCCGATCGCGGGACGCCGGGGGTGGTGGCTGTACCGGTTGGCGATGACCGGACAGCCGGATCCGGACCGGTTGAAGAACGTGTCGCGGCCGAAGATCGGTTCGGCGATCAAGCGCCAGGTGATCGAGGTCTTCGCGCAGAAGAAGCTGCTGAAGTGGTCGATCCCCGGGGCGGCGCACTTCTTCGTGTTCTGGGCGTTCCTGATCCTGGGCACGGTCTACCTGGAGGCCTACGGGTCGCTGTTCTCGGACAAGTTCCACATCCCGCTGGTCGGGCACTGGGAGGTGCTCGGGTTCGCCCAGGACACGATCGCGTTGCTCGCGATGCTGGGCATCGTCACGTTCGCGGCCATCCGCTTCAAGGACTCACCGGCCCGGTTGGACCGCAAATCGCGCTTCAAGGGTTCGCACACCGGCGGCGCGTGGCTGATCCTGTTCATGATTTTCAACGTCCTCTGGACGATGTTCTTCTTCCGCGGTGTGTCCTGGGCGAACGGGAATCTGCCCTACGACAACGGCGCCTACATGTCCAAGCTGGTGGGCAAGGCGTTCGCGCACATCCACAACGGGCACGTGCTGGACTGGCTGGAGACCGTCGGCCTGCTCATGCACATCGGCGTGATGCTGAGCTTCCTGGTGATCGTCGTCTACTCCAAGCACATGCACATCTTCATCGCGCCGTTGAACGTGGCGTTCGCGCGCAAGCCGGACGGCCTGGGTCCGCTGCTGCCGATGCAGTCGGCGGGCAAGGTGCTGGACTTCGAGGAGGCCGACCCCGACGTCGACATCTTCGGGCGCTCGAAGATCGAGGACTTCACGTGGAAGGGGTTCCTGGACTTCGCCACGTGCACCGAGTGCGGGCGCTGCCAGTCGCAGTGCCCGGCCTGGAACACCGGCAAGCCACTGTCGCCGAAGATGTTGATCCTCGAACTGCGCGACCACGCCTTCGCGAAGGCGCCGTGGCTGCTGGCCACCGAGGAGCAGCGGGCCGGGCTTTCCGACGAGATCAAGGCCGAGGCCGCACGACCGCTGGTGGGGACGGCGGAGGAGGGCGGGGTCATCGACCCCGACGTGCTGTGGTCGTGCACGAACTGCGGGGCGTGCGTGGAGCAGTGCCCGGTCGACATCGAGCACATCGACCACATCGTCGACATGCGTCGCTACCAGACCATGATCGAATCGAGCTTCCCCTCCGAGGCCGGGGGGATGCTCAAGAACCTGGAGAAGGCCGGCAACCCGTGGGGTATGCCCGGCCGCATGCGCACCGAGTGGACCAAGGACCTCGGGTTCAAGGTCCCCGTGGTCGGTGAGGACGTGCAGGACGCCGCCGAGCTGGACTACCTGTTCTGGGTCGGCTGTGCCGGTTCGTTGGACGACAAGGCGCAGAAGACCACCAAGGCCGTCGCGGAACTGCTGCACATCGCCGGGGTGAAGTACGCGATCCTCGGGCAGGCCGAGACCTGCACCGGCGACCCGGCCCGGCGCATGGGCAACGAATTCGTGTTCCAGATGCTGGCCCAGCAGAACATCGAGACCCTGAATGAGGCCAAGGTCACCAAGATCGTGGCGACCTGCCCGCACTGCTTCAACACGATCGGGCGGGAGTACGGACAACTCGGCGGCTCGTTCGAGGTCCTGCACCACACCCAGTTGCTGAACGAACTGGTCGCCGCCGGGAAGTTGGTCCCGACCCAGCCGGTGGCCGGTTCGGCGACTTACCACGACCCGTGCTTCCTGGGTCGGCACAACAAGGTCTACTCCCCGCCGCGCGAGCTGATCGCGGCAGTGTCGAATGGCGGGGGAGGCGGGCTCGAGTTCAAGGAAATGGAACGCTCGAAGGAACGCTCCTTCTGCTGCGGCGCCGGCGGTGCCCGCATGTGGATGGAGGAGACCATCGGTCAGCGGATCAACGACAACCGCACCGAGGAGGCCCTGACCCTCTCCCCGGACGCCATCATCACCGGCTGCCCGTTCTGCAAGACGATGCTCTCCGACTCGGTGGCCGCCAAGCAGTCCTCCGGCGCGGCCCCGGAGACCCTCGAGGTCATCGACGTTGCCCAACTGCTCGTCCGCGCCATGAAGCCGGTCAAGGTCGGTCTGGCCGCCGAGGGGCCGTCCGCGGGTGAGGACCCGGCCGGACCCGGTGAGCCGCTCGACTCCGACCCGGGCGCCGGCACTGAGGGCTGAGCCCTCGACACACCTCATCCAATGGGTGCGTCCGCGCCCTTCCCGAAGCAGGAAGGGCGCGGACGCGCCCACATGATGGGGAAATCGGGGTCAGCGGCGGTTGAACAGGCCGCGCAGCCCGCGGCCGGGTACCGGGTTGTGGCCCGGGCAGCGCTGCTCGTCCGGGACCCCGGCCAGCGCTTCCTCGATGTGCTCGCCACAGCCGGTCCAGCCGATCTTGCCGCAGGTCCGGCACTGCACGGCATGACACATCGGGCTACTCCTCGGGTTCGCGGGCTGGGAACGACACGATCTCAGATAGCGACGGCCGGCGCAGGTGCGCGGTCCGCTTCGTCGGGAGCGGGAAATCTCGGCCGGCTCTCCGGGGTGAGCAGTGCGAACGTCAGCGAGACCGCGGCGACCCCGCAGATGTATGCGGCCACCGACCAGGACTTGCCGTGGGAGGAGCGCAGCAGCGCCTGGGCGATTGTGGGCGCCGGCCCGCCGAGCGCGACCGTGGCCAACTGGACGCCGAGGCCCGCGCCGGTGACCCGGAACTTCGCCGGGAACAGCTCGGGGAACCAGGCGCCCTGCGTCGTGTACATGGCCATGCTCGGCAGGATCAGGCCGTCGAACGCCGCGACCCCACCGACGAACGTGCCGCTGTCCAGCGCCCGGAACGCCGGGAACGCCAGCACGATCGCGGCCGAGGCCCCGAGCACGTAGACCGTGCGTCGGCCGATCAGGTCGCCGGCCCGACCGAACAACGGGTTCACCGCGCAGGCGACCAGCACCGCAGTCAGCATGACCTCGAGCATCTCGGTGCGGGAGTAACCGGCACGGGCGATCCCGTAGGCCAACACGAAGGCCAGCGAGACGAACGTCAGTGTCGTGACGATCAGGTGCATGCCGGTGACCCGCAGGATCATCCACCAGTGCGTGCGCACGGCCGGGATCACCGGCACCTTGGCCTGCTGCTCGGCGGCGGCCAACTCGGTGAACACCGGCGACTCGACCACCCGCAACCGCACGAACAACCCGACGGCCAGCAGCAGACCGGAGACCAGGAACGGGATCCGCCAACCCCAGTCGAGGAACTGAGCATTCGTCAGTTCCTGGGAGAGGATCAGCACGGTCGCGGTGGACAGCAGGATGCCGCCCAACGCTCCGGCCTGGACCCACTGCCCGAACCGGGCGCGGGAACGGGTCGGGGCGTGCTCGAAGACCAGTGTCGCGGCGCCGGACCACTCGCCGCCCAGCGCGAAACCCTGGATCACCCGCAGCCCGGTCAGCAGCACCGGGGCGCCCAGGCCGATGCTGTCGTAGGTCGGCAGCAGGCCGATCGCGACCGTGGCAAGCCCCATCATCGTCAGCGACGCGACCAGAGTCGCCTTGCGCCCGATGCGGTCGCCGAAGTGGCCCATGACCAACCCGCCTATCGGGCGGGTGACGAACCCGGCGGCGAAGGTCCCGAACGAGGCCAGCGTCCCGGCGGACGGGTCGAGGTGCGGGAAGAACAACCGGTTGAACACCAGCGCCGACATCGTCCCGTAGAGGAAGAAGTCGAACCACTCGATCGTCGTGCCGACCAGGCCGGACAGGAGGACGCGCCGCACTTCCGGGCTTCGGGTCGAGGCCACTCAGGTCCCGCAGAACGTGCGGTACGGACCGAAGTCGTCGGGCGCGCCCGACGCGAACGCCTCCATCCCGGGCCGCTCGTCGAACGGGCGGGTGATCGCCTCCAGCAGGGCGCGGGCCGGGTCGAGGTCGCCTGCGTCGGCCGCGGCCAGGGCGGCCTCCACCAGGTGGTTGCGCGGGATGTAGACCGGGTTCACCCGGCCCATGGCGGCAGCGGCAGCCACCGGGTCGGGCAGTTCGGAGCGCCACCGGGCGGCCCATTCCAGAACTGGCGCCGGGTCGTCGAACGTCGCCGCGAGCGGCGCGGTGTCCTCCCGCAGCAAGGCCGCCAGGGCGCGGAAGCTGTTGGTCCAGTCGGCCCGGGTGCCGGCGGCCAGGGCGAGGAACTCATTGAGCAGTACGGGTTCGCCGCTGGGCACCGGCAGCCCGAGTTTCGTGTACATCAGCGTCAGCCACTGGGCCTCGAACTCGTCGGCGAACGCGTCGAGGGCGCCGCGGGCGATCTCCACGGCGGCCTCGTTGTTCTCGTCGAGCAGGGGCAGCAGCGACTCGGCGAACCGGGTCAGGTTCCACAAGGTGATCGGCGGCTGGTTGCGGTAGGCGTAGCGGCCCATCTCGTCGATCGAGCTGAACACCGCGTTCGGGTTGAACGCGTCGAGGAACGCGCAGGGTCCGTAGTCGATGGTCTCGCCGGAGATCGTCACGTTGTCGGTGTTCATGACGCCGTGCACGAACCCGACGGCCATCCAGCGCGCGACCAGCGCGGCCTGCGCGCCGACCACCGCGGACAGCAGGGCGCGGTACGGGTTCGGCGCCTGGGCGGCCTCCGGGTAGTGCCGCCAGATCGCGTAATCAGCCAAGGCCCGCAGCATGACGGGGTCCGCCCCGGCCCGGGCGTACTGGAAGCTGCCCACGCGCAGGTGGCTGGCCGCCACCCGGGTCAGCACGGCCCCGGGCAGCGAACCGGTGTCGCGGGTGACCGCCTGGCCGGTGGTGACCACGGCCAGCGCCCGGCTGGTCGGGATCCCCAGCGCGTGCATGCCCTCACCGATCAGGTACTCGCGCAGCATCGGCCCGAGCGCCGCGCGGCCGTCGGCCCCGCGGGCGTACGGGGTCCGCCCGCTGCCCTTGAAGTGCAGGTCGCAGCGCCGACCGGCGGTGTCGACGAGCTCGCCGAGCAGCAGCGCCCGGCCGTCGCCCAGCCGCGGGACGTAGTTGCCGAACTGGTGGCCGGCGTAGGCCTGCGCCACGTTCGCCGCCCCGTCCGGCGCGGTGTTCCCGGCCAGGACCGAGACCCCGGCCGGCGACCGCAGCGCCTCGAGGTCGAGCCCGAGCTCGGCGGCCAACGACTCGTTGAGCAGCACCAACTCGGGCGCGGGCGCCGGCGCGGCCTGCCACGGCAGGAACATCCCGGGCAGGTCGCGCACGAACGAGTTGTCGAAGTTCAGACGCAGATCGGTGGCCACACTCACGTATTCGAGGCTAGCAACCGCTGCGGTCGCCCGGCCCCCAGCGAGCCGTCGGCCAGGCGTACACTTTTGATCGCGCTCCGGCGCATCGCGGGTGTAGTTCAATGGCAGAACATCAGCTTCCCAAGCTGACAGTGCGGGTTCGATTCCCGCTACCCGCTCCACCGAAAAGCCTTTCTGAGCTGGGGTTTCTCCCCGAATCCAACTTCCATCGTCCACCGTGGTCCGCTGTGGTACGCCCTGGTCCACCGGGTTTTAGCCCACGTTTAGCCCACGCCGATCAGTGGTCAGATCACCGGCGTGGCCGGGTCGACCGTCCGTGCGGCGCCGGATGGCCCGGTCGGTGCGAGAGCTTCTGGTTGTCGTCCACCTGGCAGCCGAGCGAGCGACGGGCGCGGCCGGTGGCTCTGAGGGTCCGGGTTCCCGAACGCGTGGCGCCGTTGAGTGTGCGGATGTTCCTCGCGCTGTTCATGCCGGTCCGTCGCGGTACCGCGCTGCTGTCACCGAAGCCGTTGGAAGTTGCAGTTCGCGCGGCGGTACTTGACCGACCGGTGCGACGCGACGGTGCGCGTCAGCATCTGGCCCAGGTTCCGCGTTGAGCTCGTTCCACGAGGCTTTAGGCCAGTCCGGTCACGGACATTGCGAGTCTCTTCGGGGACGTCTGGGGGACACGCTGGCGCTGCCGTCGAGCGCGCATCATGGCGACGACTTCGCCGGTTGCCGCAGTTGTCGGCGGCACGAAGTCGGCGTCAACTCACGAGGAAACGCTGGACCGCTTCCAGCACGTGCCCTCTCGATGGTCCGAGCCAGGCGAAGTGATTCCAGGCTGCTGTCTCCACAACCTGGCAGGCCGGAATCTTGTCCGCGAAGTCATCTGCGTGCGCGAAGCTGACTCCGCCGTCAAGGCGCGACGCCGTCACCAAAGTCGGGCACGGAATCGAACGCAAGACCGTCTCCCGGTACCGCGAGCGGTCCGCGGACGCCTGCCGGACGTCGATCATGAACCCATAGCCCGAGGACATCTGGGAGAACGTGCTCCGAGCCGCAGCCCGGTCCTCGGCGGTCCAGTCCGCCCACCACCGTTCGACAGGCGCCGTCGAGAGCTGGGCCATCATCGCGCGCAGCCCCCGATCAGTGGACGTGAGGGCCCGCACGACCGGCCAGGTGATCCGCGCGGATCGCGGCCCGAAGAGGACCGGGGCTCCTAATCGTTCCCAGACGGAGTCGGGGTAGGGCAACGAGGAAGGCGCGCAGCTGTGCAGGACCAGGCGGGGGCAGAGATGTCGCAAGCCGGTCGCGACGTGAACGGCCTGGAGGCCCCCGAAGCTCACGCCGACCGCTGCCACCGCAGAGTCAATGCCCAACAGCTCGCAACACTGCGCGACCGCGGGCACAAACTCTGCCGCCGTCAGCGGGCCGACATCCGTGCGGCCATAGCCCGGGCGGGAGAAGCTAAGCGTGCGATAGCCCACCTCGTTGTACATCTCGGACCCGAGTGGCGTGGCCGCAGTCGTGTGACCCCCAGGAAAGATCAAGACCACGTCGCCTACGCCCGGACTGAGCGCAACCTCGACAACGCCCAGCGACGTGTTCAGCTCCCGCGTAACCACGTCCTCATTCTTGTACGACGGCGGTGCCGCGGGAGCCCGCCCTGCACCGGAGCGCGAAGAGGGGGTCGGCTCGCGGTTCGCTCATCGGTTGGCGCTTCCTGCCAGCGCCTTGAAAGGGCGAGCCATAAGGGCCGCGGGCCTGCGACTATGCAGCCGACAGCGCCACTAGCTGCGGTTTCTGTTTCCGGCGGTTGCGGATGTCCGTGGCCGCTGTTCGACCTCGCGTGTACCCGCTGTGTACCGGAACCTCGGTCTGTCGACTTCCGCAGTCCGTACGTTGACCCCCGTAGGCGATTGGGGTCCAATCGGCTCGTCCGGTGGTGCGCGATCTGGATGGGGGCCATCCGTGGCTTCGGAGCGGGTGCGTCTCGAAGGGCCCATGGCGACCTCGCTGCTGACCCTCTACGGCAAGGCGATCGACGCGGGGCGGAGGCGGCCTG
>DATASX010000014.1 GCA_036269075.1 Sporichthyaceae bacterium | reverse complement strand
GCGCACCGGGTGGAACCCCAGCTCCTTCTTCGCCTGCACATCGATGTACTGCCGGTAGGAGATGTTGAACGGATCGTCCCAGGCATCCCAATCATCGAAATGGATCCCCGCCGACGCCAGATCCGGATACATCGCGTCCAGATCCACATACGAGGGCTTCCAGTACAACTGCTTCGCGCGGCTCTTCGTCTTCACACTCACTGCGGAACCCCTTCGAGAGCTGTGGCGACGTTGTCGGACAACTTGACGTTGAGCTTCTCCAGCCGGGCCCGTGACTCGGCGCGAGCGACCGATGCGGCCCCCTCGGCCACACCGGCTGCCGGATATCCGGCGACCAACGCGTCCATCGCCGCTATCGCGTCGGGCAACCAGCGGTCGACCCAGCCGGCGATGACGGTCGCGTTCGCCTCGTCCACCATGCACTGGGCGAGGAAGGCATCCGTCCAAGCGACCTGACGGGTCGCGTCCTTGGCCAGGTGCGTGCCGAGCGCCGCGGTGACGAAGTCGCCGTTGGCGCGCCCGCCGCGGACGTAGAACTCTCGCAGGAACGGCTCGAACAATCCGGCAAGCACCAGATTGATCGCGACGACGTCCTCGCCCCAGTCCTTGGTCACCAGCACCTGCTCGACGTACTTGTGCAGCGGCTGGATCGAAGGATCGGAGTCCCAGGCGGTGTGGAGCACCTTCTCGTCGGCCGACGGGTTCAGCACCTCGAACCACTCGACGCAACGTTCGGCGGCCCGCAGCTTGTCCATGATCTGCAGCTGCACCGCGCACGCGACCGTTGGCGAGAGCGTGAACCGCATGACGTGCTGCATGACCATGGAGGCCCCCCACTGGGCGAAGCTCATGACCCCCACCAGCACGGTGAGCGATTCTCGCCAGGCCGGGTCGATCGCGGACACGAAGTCCGCGGCGGAGGCCAGGGAGTACACCGAGTCGAGTTGCTTCTCCGCGGCGTCCTGCCCGACGACGTAGTTCCGGTAGTACATGCCTGCAGGGTCGCGGAACGCGTCCCAGTCGGTGGAGAGCAACGTGCTGTCGGCGCGCCACTGACCGGTGGCAGTCCGCGAGACGGGAGCGCCGTTCCACTGGATACCGGTCGACAGCTCCTCGTACTCACTCGGCGGACGCTTGCGCCCGGAGAGCCAGACGAATGTCTTACGAGCAGGCATTAGAGGTCCTTCAGCTGCTTCTGGCCCGCACGTAGCCGGTGCAACTGCGGGAAGCCGTCGTTGAGGAACAGCTCGTTGACCTCGGCCATCTGGTCCGATCGTGAAGCCGCCCGGCTGCTTGATCAGCACGTCGAGGTACTGGAAGGAGTTCTTGTTGCCGAACCCGACGCTGTGCATGCCGACGATCTTGCGGGTGTCCGCGTCGATGACCGACTTGATGATGCCGTTCAGACCGGGTCGCAGGAACGAGAAGAACATCGAACCGTCGGTGGCGGGCAGGCCGCAGTCCTCCGGGGCGACGCCCTTCGGCGGCATCTGAATGACCATCACATTCTCGTACTTCTCCCGCGCCTCGGCCTCGGACAGGCCGGTCCAGGCCACCTCGTAAGTGGTGTGCAGGAAGTCCGGGAAGTCGCTGTAGTCGAACTCGTAATCCGTCTCGCCCATGATCTGGCGCGACGCGCACACGCCGGCCTTGCGAGCCTTGAACATCTCCATCGGGCCGTCGATGAGGTCACCGGCCGCGTAGACGCCGGGCACCGAGGTGCGCATCTGCTTGTCGACCACGATCTGGCCGCGGTCGTTGAGCTCCAGGCCGAGCACGTCGAACTGATTGGACAGCGCCTTCTCGCCGGTGCCGAGGAAGACGAAGTCGGTCTCCACGATCTGCTCGTTGCCGTCCGCGGCGCGGTACCGCACGCCGGTGACCTTGTCTTCGCCGAGGATCTCCAAGGGCTCGACGCCCTCGTGCACGGCGCTGCCCCGGTGCAGGATCATCCGCTTCACGAAGTCCTGGATGTCCGCGTCGACGTGATGCAGGCCCTTGGTGCCCATCAGCGGGCTGCGCGAGAGGTAGGTGGTGTGGCAGCCGGTTGCCTGGAAGAAGGAGCCGTACTCCAGGCCGGTCTTGCCGCCGCCGATGACCACGCAGCGGTTCGGCTCGTAGTCCAGGTGGTCCAGGATCGAGGACCAGTCGTAGACGCCCTTCTTCTCGATCCCCGGGATGTCCGGCGGGGTCGGGCGGGCACCGACGCAGAGCACCAGGTTCTTCGTCCGGTAGTGCACGCCGTCGACCTCGACCCCAAAAAGAGGTTCATACACTGTCTTGTCGATGACGGTCGCCCAGGCGCCGAGGATGAACTCCAGGCCCAGTTGCTCCTTGGACTGGAAGTTCATGATCGAGTGGCCGGTGTTGCGGTTCTTCATGAACATGTCGCGGACCTCGAGGATCGAGGCTTTGGTGGCGTCCCACTCCGGGTACCAGAACTCGCCGGCGAACTCCCGCGCATAGTCCAACTCGCGGGCCGCTTCGGAGAAGATGTGGTGCGGCACGCAGGCCTCGTGGGGGCAGGACCCGCCGAGGAACGGCCACTTGTCGACGACCAGGGCGCGGCCACCACGGGCGGTCAGTGCCGCGGCGCCGAACCGGCCCGAAGCACCGCCGCCGATGAAGATGGCGTCATAGGTGGCCTCTTTTGCGTCCGGCTTCAGGTTGTAGAACGCCTCCTGACCGGGAGTCTCCAGCCAGTCGTCGATCAGCACCTTCCACTCGGCGAGCGGAATGAACTTGCCGTAAACGTCCATCGGGACAACTCCTTCGGGGTCCTGGTCCGTGCCGGGGGTCTTAGACCGCGCCGGGCAGGATGCCCGCGTCGAGCACGGTGAAGATCAAGTTCTTGGTGATGTTGTCCGAGTCGATGGTGAGCTCGGCGACGGTCTGGCCATCCGTCAGATGTTCATCGACGATCCGGTCGGCGTCCGCTTCGCCCGCGACGCCGGAGTACCAGACGCGGTCCTCCACGACGACGACGTTCGGGCCCTTCTCGCAGGCCGAGAAGCAGAGGTAGTCGCGCACCTCGCAGTCGAGGTCGGATTCCTCGACCCGGTCCAGCAGCCGGTTGAACAGGGCTTCCGAGCCCCGCTCGTGGCAGTCCACGTTGGTGCAGACGAGCACGGTCTTTCCCATGAGAGCCCCTCCTTCCGAGGTCAGGCCTTGCGCAGCCATTCGAGGACGATGCGCTCGTCGTCGAGTTGCTTGATGAAGCCGAAGTAGCTGGCCATGATCACCTGGATGTCCAGGCCGGCCCAGTCGTCGCGGCCGAGGTGCTCGCGCACCACCGCCGGGTCGATCTCCAACCGCCCCGGTGCCGAGACGATGACCACCGCGGCGTTGCGATCGATGACGACGGTGTCGGATGCTTCCTGCGCCGCGAGCGCGATGGCCTCGGCCTCGTCGCCGGGCATCAGCTCGATTCCCACCAGGGGAAGGGTTTCGGCGGCGGTCATCCGGACCTCCCGGCGTAGGCGTCCTGCTTGGCCTCCCCATCCGGCGAGCTTGCGAGCCGGTCGGACAACAGTTCCTCGCGCACGATCTTGGTTCCCTCGACCAGGGCCCGCAGCTTGGCGAACGCGATCATCCGCGGCAGGTTGATCAAGCCGCAGTCGGTCGTGACGCCCAAGCGCTCGGCCGGGATGACCTCCAGGCAGTCCCGGATCCGGTCGGCCACCACCGAGGCGGGCTCCACCTCCAAGGACCGGACGTCGATCACGCCGGCCACGAAATCCCGCTCCCAGTTGGCTTTCGCCAGCGGCTTGAGGTCGCCGGAGCCGGTGTTGCCGATCTCGAAGTTCAACGCGTCCATGTTCATCGCGTGGGCCCGCGGGAAGCAGGCCTTGGACCGCTGGGTCGCGCCGTCCGCGTCGCGCAACGCAGGCACGTACTCCGTGCCCTCCCGTTCGACGTTGTCGCCGTGCATGGGGCCGGAGGGCAGGTAGCCCTTGGTGCCCATGAAGTTGCCCCAGCAGACGTGGGTCAGGATCTTCGCGTCCACACCCTCGACCGCGGCGTTGAAGACGTCGTTCTCCCACTCCCCGAGCCGCAGACCGTAGTGCCAGGCGAACTCGTCAAGCTGGATGACGGCCGCGCCCTCGGCGGAGATCTGCTTGAACTCCTCGTTGTAGGCCTTGGCCAACGCGAACGAGAGGTCCTTGATGTCGTCGTAGTGCTTGTTGTTCGTGCCCATCGTGACCCCGGCCAGGCCGAGGTACTGCATCTTGATGGGCTTGTCGGTGAACTTCTTGGCAGCCTTCAGCTGGGCGGACAGCCACGGGACGCGGCGGCCGACCGGGCCGTCGCAGGTCGGGGAGTACATCGTCGAGTACTGCGGCAACTGCAACGCCGGACCGTAGGGCTGATAGCCCTTCAGCCGGTCGGTGAAGTAGTAGAGGATCCCGGCGTAGGGGGTGTCGCCGCCGTAGACGCGGCCGTCGGAGATCACGTCGATCCCCGCGCGCTCCTGGTCGGTGACGATCGCCGCGATGCAGTCCTCGAACGCCTCGAAGGAGATCGAGTCGGAGACGAAGCTGCCCTGCGGCACGGTCGCGTAGGCCTGGCCGTTGTACCAGCGGGGCTTCGGGTAGTTCCCGACCATCATCGTCGGGATGAGGATTTCCGTGCCGCCGATCTGCACGTCAACCTCCTTAGGGGAGTAGGTCGGCAGTCGATGAAGCTCTACATCAAACTGTCGTTCTGTAATCTGATTGTAGAACTCTGGCTGAACTGACCTACCTACGTTTCCTACTGAAAGACCTAGGTTGCTTAGTCTGTTTCGCCGGAAGCCACGTATCGCCGATCGCCTCAGCTGCCCTCGATGCGCAGCGACCGACGCCGGTGCACCAACCCGCAGTCCTGCCCGGCCAGATGTGCGGCGAAGTCGGCGGCGAACACCTCCCGCGCGCTCGTCAGCGGCGAGAGCGGGAAGCTCACCAGCGAGCAGGCGGTCTTGTCGCGGACCTGCCCGACCAGGGTCGGCGCGGTGTCGAGCTGCGCGACCGTCGTGCCCTTGTTGTCGGCCAGCCCGGCCGCGGCGCGGTGGATGAACTGCGTGGCCATCCGGCACGGCGGGCACTTGCCGCACTGCTCCCGGGCGAAGAACTCCGAGGTGGAGACGACCGCGTCGACCGCGCAGTGCCCGGCGGGCAGCACCCGGACGGCGCCGCAGCCCAGCGTCGAGCCCGCCGCCGCAACCGAGTCCGGGTCGAGCGCGACGTGCAGGTCGGTCAACCAGCCGGAGGCCGGGCCGCCCACCTGTACCCCACGTGCCGGGCCGGCGACGAACCCGCCGGCGGCGCCGGCCAGGACCTCGTCCAGGAAGGCCCCGACCTCGACCTCGTACACGCCCGGGTTGGCGCACTCCTCAGGGACGGTGATCAGCATCGTGCCCGGGGCGGCCGTGGTGCCGTGCTCGCGGAACTCCGCCGCCCCGACACGCGCTGCCCACGCGACGTGGGCCAGCGTCTCGACGTTGTTGACCACGGTCGGGCGGCCGTGCAGGCCCGCCGCGGCCGGGTACGGCGGCTTGTACCGCGGCTGCGCCGTGCCGGTCTCGAGGAATTCGACCGCGGCGGAGTCCTCGCCGGCGACGTAGGTGGCCGGTGCCGCGACCAGGGTGACGTCGAGCCCGGCGATGAACTCCGCAGCCTCGCCGACCGCACGTTCCAGGGCCTCGCGCGCGCCGGCCGCGTGCTCGTTGACGTAGAGCCGGACCGTCTGCGCCCCGACCGTCCGCGCGGCCAGCAAGGCTCCGTCGAGCACCAGGTGCGGCGCGGTGGCCATCAAGTGACGGTCCTTCAGACTGCCCGGCTCGTCCTCGGCACCGTTGGCGACGAGCACCCGGGGTCCGGGCTCGGCCAGCGCGGTGCGCCACTTCCGTTCGACGGGGAACCAGGCCCCGCCACGGCCGCGCAGCCCGGCCGCACAGACCGTCTCGAGCAGTTCGGCGGCGCCGGCTGACAGCGCGTCGTAGCCGCCGATGGCCCGGTATTCGGAGAGCGAGGAGGCAGGCGTGTCGAGAAGCATGCCGGGGAGGATAGGTACGCGCGGAGCACTGGTGCTCCTGTGGAACCCAGCAAACGGGCGCGGTTGTTTGGTGGGCAGTCAACTGATTCAGCCGAAGGGCCACGCGATCCAGCCGGTCGTCAGCCCTTCGCGAAGTGCAGGTTGACCACGGTCCCCGGCGTCCCGGTCACGGTGATGGTCAGCCCCGACGCATGGTGGCCTTGCCCGGCTCGATGGTCACCTGCTTGCCGGCCACGGCGAGCACGACGTGGCCGGCGTCGAACTCACGAGCTTGACCGCGATGGGCGGGTCAGCGCTCCAGCGGCTGGACGCGCACCTCGTGGCGCCCACCGAGATCGACCTCGAGTTCGACCCGGCCCCGCTCGTCGGCGAGGACCCGGGCCGCCACCGCCCCGAGGACGGCGTACTCGCGACGCGGGACCAGACGCTCGACGACCAGCCGTGCCCGGACCGGCGCACCGCCCGGATGCAGCACCAGGTCCAACGCCCGACCGTCGGTGACCGCTCGGGCCACCAGCACGTCCGGGTACGGCGCCGCGGCCAGGACCGGGCCGGTCCGCCACACAGCCGGCGCACCGGAGCAAACCAGGTCGCGCAGACCGCTGTGCCGGCCGAACCGGCCCAGCAGCGCGTAGAAGTTCGCCATCGGGGAGGCCTCGGCCAGGCGCGAGACACCATCGGCATGGGCGATCGGCTCGTGCTCGCGCAGTGTGCGCTCGGCCGCGGCCGCGTACTCGTTGTCGCCTAGTTCGCGGGCGGCCATCAGCGTGACGATGTGCGAGAACGTGTCGCGGCCGACCCGGTAGTTGCCGGGGTCCAGCCGGTTCGAGACCGCGGCCGGGAAGGTCAGTCGGCCGTCGCGGATGCCCAGTGCCCGCTCGCGGATCAGCCACCAGGTGCGCTGCGCCAGGTCCGGCATGCCGGGGTGCATCCAGAACGCCGTGGTCGTCTGCACCGAGGTGCCGGCCCAGAAGTTCCACGAGACGCCGAGTCGCTCGCTGCGCACGCCGAGGATGTTGCCGTCCGGTCGGGTGAACTCCTCGTCCATGCCGACGCGCAGCCGCGAGCGAGCGGCCTCCGCGTGGCCGGTCCGGTGCATCCGGTCGTGGGCAAGCAATGTGTTCAGCCCGAAGGTGTTGCAGACGCTGTAGATCCAGTTCGGTTCGCACGCGAACAGGGCGTAGTCCGACCGCATCACGTTGCGGTGCAGCACGCGCGCGACCGAGCCGAAGTCGTGCTCGTATACATGGTTCTCGTCGCGGAATGTCAGCGCCGCAGGATTCGAGTACCGGTCGTCGTTGAGCGACTCGTACATGCCCAGGACGAGTCCCCAGAACCCGGTGAGCATGACGTTCTCGGGGTTGTCGATCGGGTCGCCGTTACGGCTCAGGTTGCCCCAGGCGTTCTCCAGCGCCCAGTACCGCCAAACCCGTGGGTCGAGGACCTTCTCGATCAGATTGCGCATCGCCTCGGCGTGGTAGCCGGTGAACGCCGGCGTACGCGTGAACTGGGCCATCCCGAGCGCGTAGCCCAACGAGGTGAGCTGGTACCGGGTGGCGGCCTCGCGGAACTGGTCCAGGCGCAGGAAGCCGTCGAACTTGTCCAGCGACTGCAAGGCGATGTCCAGGCCGTAGCGCAGGTGGGCCAGGTCCTCCGCAGTGCTCTCCGCGACCGGCATCCCCGCGTCGCCCGGCGGGCCGACGATACGAAACTGATGCTGCGTCAGTTCCTGGTTGCGCCCTCGGCCGACGGCGGCCTGGCGACGGTGCCGGGCGGTGTGCAGCCCGTAGGACACGAGCAGCAGCGCGGGCCCGGCCACGGCCGCGGTCGCCCGTCGGCCGCTGCTGGTGGTGTCGACGACACCCGCGCCCCAGGCCGCGGTGGCGAGCCAGGTCAGCGGCGCGAGCAGGACCGGCCCCAGCGCCCACCACAGGAAGACGGCGAGCAGCAGGGCGCCGAACCCGAGGCCGGCGAGCACCGGGTGACCACCCGCGAGCAGTCCGCCGCCGGGGAACTGCAGCCCCGAACCGAGGGCGGACCAACCGGCCGATCCAGTGGCGGCAAGCCCGAACCCGACCACCCAGAGCAGCACGTACCAAGCCGAAGCGCGACGCAACCGCGATCGGGTGACCGGCCCGAACACGCCTCGGGGGGTTTGGATCGGGGCCGTGGTCCAACGGTTCGACGGCCGGTCGGCCGGGTCGAGGACGTCGCCCGCGAGCAGCGCGGGCGCCGTCATGTCCGCTCCAACTGCTCGTGCGGGCCCTCGGTCGAGCGCCGCGCCGGCGGGGCGAAGGCGTCCGGTCGACGGCCACCGAACACCGCGAACCAGGCGCGTACCGCGCCCCCGAGCACGAGGGAGAGGAACACGCAGCAAGCCATCGCCGTAGTCAATAACTGAAACGGTACCGTGTCAATATGCTCGAGATGCGACACTGATGCCCATGACGACCGCCCACCGTCCGTACAAGGGCGTGGCGGCTACCGACCGAATCGCCGAACGCCGCGCCGCCTTGCGCGAGGCGTGCCTGGAGATCGTCGGCGAGCACGGCACCACGGCGGTCTCGGCCGAGGGCGTGTGCCGGATCGCCGGGCTGACGAAACGTTACTTCTACGAGAGCTACACCGACCGCGACGCCCTGCTGCTCGCGATCCTCGACGAGTTCCTGATCGGCCTCGAGGCCGAGATTCTGGCCGCGCTCGACGGGGTGGCCCGCACCAAGCGGCCCCGGGTCGTGGTCGACATCCTCGTGCGCGCCCTGACCGCCGACGCCCGGGTGTCCCGCCTGTTCGCCGACGCCCCCGCCGTGCAGGTGCTGCGCGAGCACCGGAACGCCGCGGTCGAGACCTACGTCGTGCTGCTGCGCGACCACGTCCTGCCGTTCCGGAAGGTGCCGAACCGCACCCCCGCCCATGACGTGGTCACCCGGATCATCGTGGCCGGCACGACCGACGTGATCAGCGCCTGGGTGCACGGGCACATCGAGGCCGATCCCGCCGTACTGGCCGACTCGATCGTCGATGCCGGCCTGGCGATCGCCCGCAACTCCTGACGCTACGTCACCTTGCCCGCCACCAGTGGGCAGAGCTGAGACCACCGAGCCGATCCAGCGCCCGAAGTCGCCCCGCCTGTATCGACGTTGCCCGGTGGTGACGCCGGCTCACCAGCCGAACGTCGCCGGCACTCGAGCGGCGCCGGCGGCGACTGCGGGCTCATCGCATCGGTCGAGCACCAGCAGCGGCTCGATCGGATGCGGCACCACGATGTCGGCGGCGTCGGGGTGGTGGCCGTCGGCGATCACCACAACGCTGTGCCGACCGCGCCGGATGCCCGTGATGCGGTAGCGACCGGAGCCGTCGGTGACGGTCTGCTGCACGGCAACCCCGTGCTCGTCGAGCAGCACGACCAGCGCCCCGGGCAGCGGGTCGCCGTCCGCGGTGTGCACCGCGCCGTCGATCAGGTGCAGCTCGGCGACCGGATCGGGCACGGTCGCGGCACCCACGGCCGGCAGGACCAGGTCCGCGGCTTGGGCCTTGCGGGCGGCCGGGATCGCCATTGCCGCGACGGTGGCCAGGACCAGGGCGACGCCGAACATCACGAAGGCGGCGGTGAACCCGGATTCCCGCGGCAGGCCGGTGGGAGCCATCCGGGCGGCGATGATGCTGGCCGCGATCTGCCCGCCCAACGTGCCGCCGATCGTCCGCATGATCGTGTTGATGCCGGTGGCCGCGCCGGTCTGCGTCTGCGGGACGGCCTCGATGATCAGGTTGGCCATCGCCGCGTAGGAGAACCCGAGTCCTGCGCCGATGAGCCCGGACCCGACGTAGATAGACCATTCGTCGTGGTGCAAGGCCGCCAGAAACACGAACGACCCGGTCAGCGACGAGGTGCCGAGCAGCAACACGAACTTCGACGAGATCCGTTCGCACATCCACCCCGCTGCCGCGCCGGACAGCAGCATCGCCACTGTCGACGGCAGCATGAACACGCCCGCCTTGGTGACCGAGGCCCCGAACCCGAAACCGGCGGCAGTGGGGATCTGCACGAACTGCGGGATCAGGATGAAGCCTCCGAACATCCCGAAGCCCACGAGGAATCCGGTCAGGTTCGGGGTGAGCACCGCGCGTTGGGCGAGCATCCGCATGTCCGCAAGTGGCTGCGGATGGCGCGGCTCGAACCAGGCCAGGACCGCCAGCAGGATCAGGCCCAGGGCGAGCAGCCAGACGATCCGCATCGAGAGCCAGCCCCACTTGTTGCCCTCGCTGATCGCGACCAGCGCCGCCGTCAGCCCAGCACTCAGCAGCGCGGCCCCGGTCCAGTCGACTTTCGCCGGGGTCTTGATCGGGGACTCCGGCACCCAGACCACGGTCGCGGTCAACGAGGCCAGGACCACGATCAGCGAGGCCCAGTAGAGCCAGTGATAGGACAAGTGGTCGACGATCAAACCGGACAGGATCAGCCCGACGCCGCCGCCGATCCCGAACGTGGCGGAGATCAGCCCGATGCCGGTGGACATCCGCTCGCGCGGGAACTCGTCGCGGATGATCCCGTAGGACAATGGGAAGATCGCCGCGCTGGCGCCCTGAATGACCCGGGCCACGATCATCAGCTCGATCGTCGACGACAGTGCCGCGAGCAACGAACCCGCGGCGAACAGCCCCAGGACGGCGACGAGCAGGCGCTTCTTGCCGAACATGTCGCCGAGTCGGCCGGCGATCGGGGTGGCCACCGAGGCCGCGAGCAGGTAGGCGGTCAGCAGGAACGTGACCATGGTTGCCGTGGTGTGCAGCTCGCGCTGGAACAGTGGCAGCGCGGGGGTGACCAAGGTCTGCGACAGCGCGTAGGCGCTCGACGCGGTGACCAACGCGAACAGCGTCAGCAGTTGATTTGGGCGTTTGGCCGGCGCGGTCACAGGCGATTGACGCCTGTTGACGAACGAAGTGAGGGTCACAGGACGTCCAGCTCCTCGGCCAGGCGCCGGAACAACGCCGTCGCCTGCCGACGCTCGGCCAGGCTCAGCGACTCGTGGAGCAGCCGCCGCTTGCGGGTGACGACCTCCTGCTTGGCCGCCAGCACCGTCCGGCCCGTCTCGGTCAGCCCCACACACACCCCGCGCCGGTCCTCCGCCGCCGGCACCCGGGCCACGAACCCGGCGTTCTCCAGGCCGGAGAGCATCCGGGTGACGGTCGGCGCCGCGACCCCGAGCAGGTCGGCCAGATGCCCGCATCGCGCCTGCGGGGTCTCGGAGACGGCGCACAGCAGGCGGTACTGGGAGTGGGTCAGGCCGTCCGGGGTCTCGCGGGCGGCCCGGCCACGCGCGGCGCGCAGGGCCGCCGCGAATTCGTCCCAGGCACGCCAGAGGTCGGCCGAGTCGACCTCGTCCCGCTCGTGTTCGGGCACCCTGATACCGGCGGCCATGCACGACCTCACTGCTCTGCGGACCAAAGTCGTTAGCCTGCTAACGACATGGGAACGGTGTCAACCCCGTTTTCCACCACTTCCCCATTTATTGCGCCCAGCAACGCCCCAGCCAGGGAGTTGTTCAGAGAACCAACCGCGCTGGTCTTGTCGTCGGCTCCGCCGATTCCGGGTCCTCAACCGACACACCCAACGCCTGAGCAACCGCCGCCAACGCTCCGTCAAGCAGGCGCAGGCTGCGCAGCGCCAGCCGTTCCGCCCCGAATGCACCGGTCGCCGTGCGACGCGAATTCTCCGCCCGGGACAGCAGCGCCGCGGCCCGGACGTACGGCCGCGAGGAATCCCCGGCCAGCGCGGTGGTGAGCGCCTGAACCGACTCCTCGAGCCGTTGCATGGCAGGCCGAATCAGTCCGTCGTCCGGCGACGGCGCCCCGACGCCGGACAGGTCCACGACCAGGCTCCGGGCGAAGTACCCGGCGGCCGAGGCGTGGTGCAGCAGCCGGCCGGTGTCCTCGTCCAGCGACCCGAGCACGCTGCGGCGCACCGGCCGAGCGGTCGCGATCAGCTCCTGCTGCGCTGCGTCGATGCGCCGCGCAACGCCGCGCACGCGCTCGGAACCGCCGCCCTCGACCAGGATCCGGCCGGCCTCGGCCACCAGCGAACCCAGCGCCTCCAGGTACTGACGCAGCGCCAGTCGGACGACCCGGTGGGTGTTCAGCGGCACCACGAGGAGCACCACCAGGATCGCGATACCGGCGCCGACCGCGGTCTCCTCCAGCCGCAGCACCAGCAGCGAGTGGGAGAACTCACCGAGGTCGAGGTAGAGCTGGGACACCATCACGGTGATGCCCACGACCAGGAACGCGTAGCTGATCCGCATCAGGTAGAAACCGAGGAAGACCGACGCGAGGATCGCACCCACCGAGGCGTATGCGTTCGTGCCGAGCACGGCGACGACCAGCGAGCCAAGGATGATCCCGAAGAACGTTCCCGCGACGCGGAACAGCGCCTTGCGGATCTGCTCGGCGGAGGTGTTCGCCCCGGTGAACGTGACGAACGCGGCGATCACGGCCCAGTAGAAGCGGCGCTCCGAGAGCATGCTGCCGACGACGATGGACAGGCCCACCGCGATCGTCGCCTGGATGGCGGCTCGGACCGGGACGGTCAGTGCGACCCCGTCCCCGCGGCGAACCGGCTCCTCCGAGGCGGTCGCGCTGACCACGGTCGAGCCCGGCAACCAGCCACCGAACAGCGCCGCGGCCGGGGTGAAGCAGCCGGCCGCGTCGGCGGTGCTGCCCGCCGCCAACCAGTCGGCCATCGCCTCGGCGAGCAACCGCACCGCATCAGCGAACCGGTAGGCCACCACGGCCTCGACGGACTCGTCGCGGTCTGGCGTGGGCAGCACCGGACGCAGCGAGCGGCCGAGCTCCTCGGCCACCTCCCGGGCGGTGGGCAGGTCGTCGGCCACGACGGCGACCAGCACGGCGCGGACCTGATTGCGCTGCATCGGAGTCATCGGCAGCGTGCCCAGCACAGTGGCCAGGCGGGCCAGGTTGCTCAGCGCCAGCTCCAGGTCGAACAGCCGTTGATGGAGCACCTGGGCGGCCGCGGGGTGCGGGGTCGCGGCGGGGTCGCCGAGCTGGGCGTCGATCATCAGCGCGGCCTCGTTCAGCCGGGTCAGCTGCCGGTTGAGCCGAGGCTCCTTGCGCGGGTCGTCGAACGTCTCCAACGCCAGGGCCGCCAAGCGGCGGGAGCGGGCGGCGTAGGAACGCTGGGTCCGGATCAGCGCCGCCCGGGGCCGCGGCCGGAAAACCGTGAAGCGGACGGCGATCGCAGTGGCCAGGCCCACCAGCAGTTCGGCGACCAACCAGCCCAGGTCGCGGACTGGGACGCTGCCGCGCAGGAAGAAGCCCAGGAAGTCACCGAGGAACAGCAGGAACCCGCACATCAGGCCGCGCGGCCCGAAGCGACGTAACCAGGTGCCCGTGCCCATGACCAGCGCCAGGCACACCAGCGACACCGTCCGGTGCTCACCGAGCAGCAGGCCCAGGGTCAACGCGGCGATCATCGGCACCGGCACGACCAGCATGCTGATCAGTTGGCCGCGGGCGCCGGCGTCGACCACCGACAGCGTCGTGACCATGCAGATCATGGCGCCGAGCATCAGCGCGACGACCAGTCGGGCGTGGTTGGCCTCGATCACCGCCACGGGTGTGCCCGGCCCGACAGAATCCTGCAGCGCACCGGTGACCGCCACGAAAACGCGCTCGACGATCAGCACGAGGCTGATCGAGACCACGGCGTGTACGGCGCCGAGCAGTCGGTTCAGGCCGGGGTCGGACCCCAGCAGGCGGTCCAGTCGGTCACCCCGCAACCGCGCGACCGCGTCGTGCCGGTGCGGACCCGGACGGGTGATCGTCTCGGTCATCGGCGCACCAGCAACCACTGCCGCGGCTCGACGGTGGCGTGCACTGTGCTCATTGATGAGCTCGCAAGCTCGCTCATCGGCGCAGGTGCTGGTCCAACCATGCAAAGGTCCGCTGCCACGCATCGGCCGAGGCGGTCGGATCGAACACCGCCGGGCGGTCGTCGCATCCGAACCCGTGCTGGGCCTCGGGATACCGGACGACCTCGGTCGGTACGCCGGACCCAGCAGCGGCCGCCCGCAGTTCCTCGACCTGCTCGGCCGGGATGCCGGTGTCGCGGTCGCCGTAGAGCCCGAGCCACGGGGTATGCAGTTCGCCGACCAGTTCGAGCAGCGGAGCCAGCCCGAACCGGCCCTCGCGCACGCCGCCACCGTAGAAGGTCACCGCCGCGCCGAGCGCGTGCTCCGCGGCCGCCGCGACCGTGACGCTGCCGCCCATGCAGAACCCGACGACCGCGCAACGCCGCGCGGGTTGACCGTCGGCGGCCAACGCGGCCAACGTCGCGGCGACGTCCATCCGCAAACCCTCGCCGGTCAGCTTCGCCATCACGTCGCGGACCGGGTCCATGTCGGCGTAGGACAGGACCGGCGAGCCCTGCCGGTGGAACAACGCCGGGGCCAGGGCCAGGTAGCCGGCCGCGGCGAATCGGCCGGCGACGTCCTCGATGTGGCTGGTGATCCCGAAGGCCTCCTGCACCACGACCACGCCACCGCGCGGCGATCCGGTCGGTGTCGCTCGGTAGGCCGGCATGTCGCCGTCGGCCGTCCGGATGGTCACATTGCTGCTGCTCGCCACCGTTCCCCCAACCCAAGCTGCGTCACTCATTCATAACGCAAGGCCTCGATCGGTCGTAGGGCAGCAGCGCGTTGGGCGGGGTAGAGGCCGAAGAACAGCCCGGTCAGCACGGATACGGCCAATGCCAGGTAAACGGACCAGGGCGCGATCACCGGATGGATGCCGATGATCGTGAAGCGGGACGCGACGAATCCGACGCCGACCCCGATCAGCCCGCCGACCATCGAGACGATCACCGCCTCGGCCAGGAACTGGCCGACGATCGCCCGCGCCTGGGCCCCGATGGCCTTGCGGATGCCGATCTCCCGCGTCCGCTCGGTGACCGAGACCAGCATGATGTTCATGACCCCGATTCCGCCGACCAGCAGCGAGATCCCGGCCACGGCGGCGAGCAGGATCGTCAGCGTCTTGTTCGACGAACTCGACGCGGACAGGATCGCCGCCGAGTTGAACACGATCACCTGGCTGTTCGCCGCGTCCACGTGGTCGCGTTCGTCCATCAGGTTCTGCACCTCGGCCTGAGCTGCGTTGGTCTGCCCGGCCGAGGCCGCCGCTACGGCGATCGCGCTCAACGGGGACAGCCCTGTCGGGTTGTACCCGTACAGCGCGTCCTGCGCCGCGGTCATCGGGGTCACGACCTTGTCGTCCAGGTCGGTCTGCCCGGAGTAGCCCTTCGAGCCGAGGATGCCGATGACGGTGAACGGCTGGCCCGCGATGCGGATCGGCTTGCCGACCAGATCCGAGGGATCTCCGCTGACCAGGTCGGAGGCGACGCTGATGCCGACCACGGCGACATGCGCGTGGGCAGCGTTCTCGGCGTCGGTGAACATCCGGCCGGCGGTGACCGTGTCCGCGTCGATGTTGAAGTAGTTCGCGGTCGTACCGAGCAGGACCGAGGTGCTGTGCGAGGAGTTGCCGTTGAGGGTCACCACGTTGTGCAGCACGACCACCGGGGCGGCCGCGGCGACGTCCGGAACTTGCTTGCGGTCGGACAGCGCGGCGACGTCGTCCATGCGCAGTTCGGGAAGCTGGTCGTGGGTGGAGTTGTCCGCCTTGGACTTGATACCGAGCATCCGCCGGATCTGCTGCTGCAGCGCGCTGCCGTGGCCACCGTTGCCGGTCGGCATGGGCAGCACGTAGAGCGTGTTCGACCCCAGCCGGCTGATCGAGGCCTGCACCGCGGCCTGCGACCCGGTGCCGACCGCGATCAGCGTGATCACCGAGGCGACGCCGATCACGATGCCGAGCATGGTCAACATGGAGCGCATCTTGTTGGCCGCGATGCCGCCCCACGCGAAGGTCAGTGTCTGCCTTATCCGCATCTCACAATATTACGAATAAAGTGGCAAGTTTCGAAATCGTGTGGACCAAGCATCGGTGGGTTAGAATTTTCGTATGCCCGCCAAGGCGGCCACCAGGGCCGACGAGATCTATGCCCGACTCCGCGCGGACATCCTCAACGGGCGACTGCGTCCCACCCAACGCCTCCAGTTCGGCGAACTGAGCCGGCGCTACGACGCCAGCGTCGGCGTGCTGCGCGAGGTCCTGTTCCGGCTGGCCGAGCAAGGACTGGTCTCGGCCGAGCCGCAGCTGGGCTTCCGGGTCGTCGCGTTGTCCGAGGAGGACCTGGTCCACCTGATCGAGGCCCGGGTCGCGATCGAGACAATCCTGGTGCGCCAGGCGATCGAGCACGGCGATCTCAGCTGGGAGTCGGCCATCGTCGCCGCACACCACACAATGGCCCGCATCCCGACGCTCACCCCGGACGGCGAGGCCAACCCCGAGTGGCTCGACGCCCACGCGCGGTACCACCAAGCCCTGCTCTCGGCCAGCCCGAACCGGCGGCTGCGCGTGATCGCCGACGGCATCCGCGACGCCGACCAGCTCTACCGGGCCTGGGCCGGCTCCCTGCCCAAGACCGAGGAACGCACGGTGGCCAAGGAACACCGGCAGATCCTCGAGGCGGTGCTGGCCCGCGACATCGACCAGGCCGTGCGACTGCTGGCCGGCCATATCGAGGCGTCGAAGCACCTGCGGGCGGCCTGCGTCCGCGCCGCGGTGGCCGAGCACAACTAGGGCACGTCTGCGGCGAACAAGTGGCACGCCACCGCGCTGCCGCCCCCGACCGCATGCAACGCCGGGTCGTCACGCACGCACCGGTCGAACGCTTGCGGGCAACGGGTCCGGAAGCGGCAGCCGGACGGCAGGTCGACGGCGCCGGCCGCCTCGGCACCAACCAGCGGCGGGGCCTGCGCGCGTCCCTGCTCCGGATCCGGGACGGCGGCCACCAGTGCACGGGTGTACGGGTGCAACGGGTCGGTCGCCAGCCGCGCGGCGGGGCCGACCTCCACGACCCGGCCCAGGTACATCACGGCCACCCGATCGCTGATGTGCTCGACGACCGCCAGATCGTGCGCGATGAACAACCCGGCCAGGCCCAGGTCCCGGGTCAGTTCGGTGAGCAGGTTGAGAATGCGTGCCTGGACCGAGACGTCGAGCGAGGCCACCGGTTCGTCGCACACCAGCAGCTCCGGGCCCGCGGCCAGCGCCCGGGCGATGCCGACCCGCTGCCGCTGCCCACCGGACAGCTGGTGCGGGCGCCGCGCGGCGATGCCCGGGTCGAGGCCGACGAGGTCCAGCAACTCCGCCACCCGCGCGGCCCGGGCCCCACGCCCGCGGTTCAGGCCGTGCACCTCGAGCGGTTCGGCCACCGACGAACCGATCGACGCTCGTGGATCGAGTGCGCCGGCGGAGTCCTGCAACACCACGGCGGTGCGCCGGCGCAGCGGGCCCAGCGCCCGGCGCCGCGCCGAGGTCACCTCGGTGCCGTCGAACCGGACCCGCCCGCCGGTCGCCGGGATCAGCCGCAGCATCGCCAGCGCCATCGTGGACTTGCCGCACCCGGATTCGCCGACCACACCGAGGGTTTCGCCACGCTCGACGGCCAGGCTCACCCCGTCGACGGCGCGAAGCACGGCGCCGCGGCGACCGCGCACCGGGTAGTGCACGTGCAGGCCCTCGACGGCAAGCAGTGGTTCACTCATCGCCGGCTCCAGCAGTCTGACGCTCCGTCAGGTCGTAGAAGACCGCGGCGCGGTGGCCCGGGCCCACCTCGCGCAACTCGGGCACGGCCATCGCGCACCGCGGGTCGGCGGCGACCGGGCAGCGGGGCCGGAACGCGCAGCCGGGTGGGCGGTCGGCCGGGTCCGGGGGCCGGCCGGGAATCGCCGCGAGGGTGTCGCGGGGTCGGCCGAGCACGGGCCGGGCGTCGAGCAAGGCGCGGGTGTAGGGGTGGCGCGGTGTCCGATACACCGTTTCGCGAGGGCCGTCCTCGACGATCCGGCCCGCGTACATCACCGCGACCCGGTCGGCGATCCCGGCCACCACGCCGAGGTCGTGACTGATCCACACCAGCGCGATTCCCAGCCGGTGTTGCAGATCCGCGACGAGGGCGAGGATCTGCGCCTGCACGGTGACGTCGAGCGCGGTAGTCGGTTCGTCCGCGATCAGCACGGTCGGCTCGCACGCCAGCGCCATCGCGATCAGCACCCGTTGCCGCTGCCCGCCGGACAACTCGTGCGGGTGAGAGCCCAGTCGTTGCACCGGGTCGGGCACGCCGACGGCGGCGAGCAGTTCGGCGGCGCGGTCGCGGGCGGCCCGCCGCGACAGCCGCAGATGCAACCGCATCCCCTCGGCCAGTTGCCTCCCGATGGTCAGCATCGGGTTCAGCGCGGTCATCGGGTCCTGGAACACCATCGCGATGCCCCGGCCCCGGATCGCCCGCAACTCCTCCGGCGATGCCGTGAGCAGGTCAGTGCCGGCGAACTCGACCCGGCCTCGCACGGTGGTCCCGCGGGCCGGCAGCAGGCCGAGGACCGCGAGCGCTCCGACGCTCTTGCCGCAGCCGGATTCTCCGACGACAGCGAGAGTTTCACCTGGCCGGACGTCCCAGCTGACCCCGTCCACGGCCCGCGCCGGGCCGCGCTCGGTGGCGAACTCCACGACCAGGTCGCGAACGGCCAGCGCCGGCGCGGCGGTCACGAGGTCCGCTCCCGGGGGTCGAGCGCATCCCGAAGCGCGTCGCCGAGCAGGTTGCAGGCCAGCACGACCAGCACGATGGCCAGCCCCGGGAACGCCGCCATCCACCACGCCTGCGCCATGTAGTCCCGGCCGTCGGACAGCATCCCGCCCCACGACGGGTGCGGCGGCTGAGTTCCCAGCCCGAGGAACGACAACGCCGCCTCGGCCAGCAGTGCGAACGCCAGGCTCACCGAGACCTGCACGATCACCGGACCGGCGACGTTCGGCAGCACGTGCCGCAGCAGGATCCGACCGTCGCCGGCGCCGGTCGACCGGGCGGCCCGCACGTAGCCGGACTCCCGCACCGAGAGCGCGCCGGCTCGGGCGATGCGGGCGAAGATCGGTGTGTAGACGACGCCGATCGCGGCCGCCGCATTGGTCGGCCCGGGGCCGCGGACCGCGAGGATCGCGATCGCCAGCAGGATCGCCGGGAACGCGAACAGCACGTCCATCGCGCGCATCAGCACGGCGTCCAACCAGCCGCGCCGGTAGCCCGCGACCAGGCCTGCACTCACGCCGAGCGCCGCGGCGAACGCCACCGCCGGCACCGCGACCCGCAACGACGCGCCCGCGCCGATCAACACCCGCGACAGCACGTCGCGCCCGAGTTGGTCGGTGCCGAACGGATGCGCCCACGAGGGCGCGGACAGCCGTCCGGACACCACGTCGACACCGGTCGCCGAGTACGGCGCGAAGACCGACCCGAACACCCCGGCCGCCACGAAAAGCATCAGGACCGCCGCCCCGGCGGCGCCCAAGGGCTCGCGGACCACGGCCGCGACCGGACTTCGGCTCATCGCAACGAGATCCGTGGGTCGAGCACCGCGTAGAGTACGTCCACCACGAGGTTGACGGCCAGGAAGACCACCGCGAACAGCAGCACCGCGCCCTGCAGCACCGGATAGTCGCGGGACTGCACGGACTGCAGCGCCAACTGGCCCAACCCGTTCCAGGAGAACACGATCTCCACCACCACGACCCCGGACAGCAGGTAGGCCAACTGCACCCCGGCGACGGTGAGCACCGGGACACTCGCATTGCGCAGCACGTGTCGGCGCACCACGGTGGCCTCGGAAAGGCCTTTGGCGCGGGCGGTTCGGACGTGGTCCTCCCCCAGCACGTCCAGGGCGGCGGCGCGCACGAACCGCGTCAGCACCGCGCCGGAGACCACGCCGACGCAGACCGCCGGCAGCACCAGATGGCGTGCCCAGCGCGTGGGGTCCCGGGTCAGCGGGACGTAGCCGCCGGCCGGCAACCAGCGCAGGTGCCCGGCCAGCAGGAGGATCGTGAGGATGCCGAGCCAGAAGTCCGGCACCGAGATCCCGACCTGGCTGAGCACCGAGGCCACCCGGTCGAGGGCCGAACGCGGCCGCAGCGCCGAGGCCAGCCCGAGCGGAACCGCGATCAGTGCGGCCACCAGAACCGCGGCCACGGCCAGCGAGACCGTGGCCGGCAACCGTCCCCCGATCACGTCCGCGACCGGTTCCTCGCTGCGGAAGCTGATCCCCAGATCGCCGTGCAGCAAGCCGATCAGCCAGTGGAAGTACTGCGAGAGCAAGGGCCGGTCCAACCCGGCGCGAGCCCGCAGGGCGGCGTAGGTCTGCGGGTCGAACCGGGTGCCCAACGCCAGCCGGACCGGGTCGCCCGGCACCACGTGCACGATCGCGAACACCCCGACGCTGACGCCGAGCAGCACGGCCAGGGTCGCGGCCAGGCGGCGGGCGAGGAAGCCGCGCGTCACTTCGCCAGCCGGACGGTCTCGAAGTCCACCGCGCGGTCCGGCCGGATCTGATACCCAGTCAGTTTCGGCGACCAGGCCTGCACGACCCGCGGGCTGTACAGGTAGATGTAGCTGTTCGCATCGACGATCCGGTGTGCGGCCTGGTCGTAGAGGTCGTGCCGGCGGCCCGGGTCCGTCTCGGTCGCCGCGGCGTTCAGCACGTCGTCGGTGGCGTGGTCGCAGTACCTGCCGAAGTTGTCGACACCGCCGCAGGTCTGCTGCGCCTGGTAGAAGTCGAACGGGTCGATGTTGCCGAGCCAGCCGAGCAGGTAGGTGTCGAAGTCGCCCTTGGACTCGCGGTCCAGCCAGGTCGCGAACTGCTCGACGTCGACCTTCACGTCGATCCCGATCTCGTGCAGGTTCGCCGCGATCACCTCGGCCGCCTGCACGGTCTCCGGATACTGCGTGGTGACCATCACGTTCATCGTCAGATGCGGGTGCCCGGCGGCGCCCAGCAGCGCCCGGGCCTGCGGCAGGTCGCGAGTGTAGGGGGCGTAGTCGGAGTGCCAGGCGTTGCCGGCCGGGATCGCGGTCTGCAGCACCTGGGCCAGCCCCGGTTGCGCGGCCTCGGCGATCGCCGGGCGGTCCACGCCGAGCGCGATCGCCCGGCGCACCCGTGGGTCGTCGAACGGCGGGCGGGCGAAGTTCGGCGCCAGGTACCAGTAGTCGAGGCTGGGCACCTGGCCCAGTCGCACGTGCTCGTCATGCTCGAGGTCGGCGACCTGCTGCGGCGGGACGTTGTCCGTCCAGTCGACCTCGCCGGTCTGCAACGAGACCAGCGCGGTGGTCGGCTCGGAGACGAAGCGGAACTCCACCGAGGACACGAACGGACCGGCGCCCCAGTAGCGCCGGAACGGCACCAGCGTGATCCCGGCCGCGGTCTGCCGCGCCAACTGGAACGGCCCGGTGCCGTCGGTCTGGCGGGCCAGATCCAGTCGCTTGTCGATCCCGGCGGGCAGAATCGCGGTGCCCTTGAATCCGCCCAGTTCAGCGAGCAGGTAGGGCGTCGGAGTCTTCAGGTCGATCCGGACGGTGCTCGGGTCGACGGCGACGACCCTGTCGATCGACTTGAGCCGGAAGGCGTTGGCGAGCTTCTGGTCGATGATGCGGTCCAGCGACCAGACGACGTCGGCGGCGTCCAGCGTCTTGCCGTCCTGAAAGGTCACGCCGCCGCGCAGGTGGAACGTCCAGGACAGCTGGTCGGGGCTGGTAGACCAGGACGTGGCCAGGGACGGCACGAACCCGCTGTCGTCGGCATTCGGCACCACCAGGGTGTCGTAGACGTTCTCCAGCACCTGGAAGCTTGCGTACGCGGTCGTCTTGTGCGGGTCCAACTGGTCCGGCTCGCCGCCGATCGCGACCACCAGCGGGGTCGGCCCACGCAAGGCCGCGTCGAAGTCACCGCAGGCAGTAAGCACGAGTGCGCCCACGAGGCACGCCGCGAGCGCGGAGCGGGTCCGCATACCCACCGTCCTGCCCGCCCGCACCCGGTCCCGAAACCCTCAGATCACCCAACCCCCGGCTCACCCAACCCCCGGCTCACCCAGTCGCCCAAACCACCCCTGGGCAGAGTTGCAGCTGGTGTGGCGATCCCCGGCGCGAAGTCGCCACACGCGTTGCAACTCGGCCCCGTGGTGGCGGGTTGAGGGCCGGGCGGGCGGGTTGAGGGCCGGGCGGGCGGGTTGAGGGCCGGGCGGGCGGGTTGAGGGCCGGGCGGGCGGGTTGAGGGCCGGGCGGGCGGGTTGAGGGCCGGGCGGG
>DATASX010000013.1 GCA_036269075.1 Sporichthyaceae bacterium | reverse complement strand
GCCGGCGATCTTGAAGGCGAGCTCGGACGAGTCGACCTCGTGGTAGGCGCCGTCGGTCAGCGTCACCTTGATGTCGACCATCGGGTAGCCGGCCAGCACGCCGAACTCCGCGGCCTCCTGGCAGCCGGCGTCCACCGACGGAATGTACTCCCGCGGGATCCGCCCACCGGTCACCTTGTTCTCGAACTCGTACCCGCCGCCGTCGCCGCCGGTGGGCTCGAGGTTGATGAGCACCCGGCCGTACTGGCCGGAGCCGCCGGTCTGCTTCTTGTGGGTGTACTCGACCTTCTCGACCTTGCGGGTGACCGTCTCGCGGTAGGCGACCTGCGGCCGCCCGATGTTCGCCTCGACCCTGAACTCGCGGCGCATCCGGTCGACCAGCACCTCCAGGTGCAGCTCGCCCATCCCGGCGATGATCGTCTGCCCGGTCTCCTCGTCGGTCCTGACCTGGAAGGTCGGGTCCTCCTCGGCGAGCCGCTGGATCGCGATGCCCAGCCGCTCCTGGTCGCTCTTGGTCTTCGGCTCGATGGCCACGTTGATCACCGGCGCCGGGAACGTCATCGACTCCAGCACGACCGGCTTGTCCTGCGCGGACAGCGTGTCGCCGGTGGTGGTGTCCTTCAGGCCCATCACCGCGACGATCTGGCCGGCCACCGCGAACGGGCGCTCCTCGCGCTTGTTCGCGTGCATCTGGTAGATCTTGCCGATCCGCTCCTTGCGGCCCTTGATGGAGTTCAGCACGGTGCTGCCGGACTCCACGGTGCCCGAGTAGATCCGGATGTAGGTCAGCTTGCCGAGGTGCTGGTCCGACATGATCTTGAAGGCCAGCGCCGAGAACGGCGCCTCGGGGTCGGGGCTGCGCTCGACCACCTTGTCCTCGTCGCCGACGGCGTGGCCCTCGACGGCGGGGATGTCGACCGGGCTGGGCAGGTAGTCCACGATCGCGTCGAGCATGGGCTGGACGCCCTTGTTCTTGAACGCGGTCCCGCACAGCACCGGGGTCAGCGAACCCGCGACGGTGGCGCGCCTGATGGCCGCGACGAGCTGCTCCTCGGTGGGCTCGTTGCCCTCCAGGTACAGCTCCATCATCTCGTCGTCGTTCTCGGAGATCGTCTCGAGCAGCCGGTCGCGCCACTCGCGCGCGGCCTCGGCGTGGTCGTCGGGGATGCCGACGATGTCGTACTTGTCGCCCTTGCCCTCGGTCTGCCAGAGCAGCGCGCGCATCCGGACGAGGTCGATGACCCCGCGGAAGTCGGACTCCACGCCCCAGGGCAGCTGGACGACGAGCGGCGTCGCACCCAGCCGGTCGACGATCATCTCGACGCAGCGGTGGAACTCGGCGCCCACCCGGTCCATCTTGTTGACGAAGCAGATCCGCGGTACGCCGTACCGGTCGGCCTGCCGCCAGACGGTCTCGGACTGGGGCTCTACGCCGGCCACGGCGTCAAAGACCGCGACCGCGCCGTCGAGCACGCGCAGCGAGCGCTCCACCTCGACGGTGAAGTCCACGTGACCGGGGGTATCGATGATGTTGATGGTGTGGCCGAGCCAGCTCGTCGTGGTAGCGGCAGACGTGATGGTGATGCCGCGTTCCTGCTCCTGCTCCATCCAGTCCATGGTGGCCGCGCCCTCATGGACCTCACCGATCTTGTAGTTGATGCCGGTGTAGAACAGGATGCGCTCGGTGGTCGTAGTTTTGCCCGCGTCGATATGCGCCATGATCCCGATGTTGCGGACCTTGGCGAGGTCTACGGCGGTCGTGGTGGCCACTTTGGTTCCTCGTTCTCGTAAGTCTTTGGTGTCTGAGTCGCTCCGGCTCGCGTCTACCAGCGGTAGTGCGCGAAGGCCTTGTTCGACTCCGCCATCTTGTGGGTGTCCTCGCGCCGCTTGACGCTGGCGCCGAGGCCGTTGCTCGCGTCGAGCAGCTCGTTCATGAGGCGCTCGGTCATCGTCTTCTCGCGCCGGTTCCTGGAGTAGGCGACGATCCAGCGCAGCGCGAGCGTGGTGCTGCGGGAGGCGCGTACCTCGATCGGCACCTGGTAGGTCGCGCCGCCGACCCGGCGGCTGCGGACCTCGAGCGTGGGCTTGACGTTGTCCAGCGCGCGCTTCAGCGTGATCACCGGGTCGTTGCCGGTCTTGTCCCGGCAGCCCTCGAGCGCGCCGTAGACGATGTGCTCGGCCACGGACCGCTTGCCGTCCCTGAGCACCTTGTTAGCCAGCGCGGTAACCAGCGGCGAGCCGTAGACCGGATCGGTGACAAGCTGCCGCTTCGCTGCGGGACCCTTGCGAGGCACTAGCTCTTCTCCTTCTTCGCTCCGTAACGGCTGCGCGCCTGCTTCCGGTTGCGGACGCCCTGGGTGTCGAGCGAGCCGCGGATGATCTTGTAGCGAACTCCGGGCAGGTCACGCACCCGGCCGCCGCGCACCAGCACGATCGAGTGCTCCTGCAGGTTGTGCCCGACACCGGGGATGTACGCGGTGACCTCGATCTGGCTGGTCAGCCGGACACGGGCGACCTTGCGGAGGGCCGAGTTCGGCTTCTTGGGCGTCGTCGTGTAGACGCGCGTGCACACGCCTCGGCGCTGCGGGCTCTCCTTGAGGGCCGGCGTCCTGTTCTTCGCTACCTTGTCCTGGCGGCCCTTGCGGACCAGCTGCTGGATCGTGGGCAACCGCGTCTCCGTCTTTCCAGTCGTTCCGGCCCGCGCTCACGCGCGAGCCCCGTCACGTTCTTTGCTGGCGAGCCTTCGAGGCACTAGGCGGCCTCAGGGCCCCAAAATCGGGACTCCGCAACCTCCCAGCCTGGGGTTTTCTGCCCTCCGCCGACCCCCGAGGTCGGGCGTGTCGCCCTGACCGGAAGTCAATTGGCCCGCGAGGAGCCGATCTGCGTGAAGGGAAGAGACCCCGCTGCCAGCAGGTCAGCCACCCGGCCAGTCCCCGTCCCGCGATCTGATGACCACGGTCCCGGTCCGGCTCAGCTGGCATGCCGTCAGCTGGCATGCATACGCGCCCATGAATACACGGACACGAATGAGAAACCTACCATGACACAACCGTCAAGCAAAATCGAGCGCCCACTGCCCTAGTCCCCCTGCGGGGCGGACCGCGGATGCTCGTCGTACATTGCTCGTGCTATTACAACATACCCCCTCCCCCGTTTAATCCCGGCCCGAACGGCGGGACCGGGCCGGGCACGGCCACGGAGAGCCGGTGGCCCACGGGGTCCGCAAGAAGGCAGGTACCCAGGGGCACACCGAGCACGGCGGGGGCTGGGGCGGCAAGATGCGGGGGCGGGTGAGCGGGGCCGAGGCCAGGACGCCGACCAGGGCGGCCCCCGGGCGAGGGCTCGCACGGACCCGGGGCAGGGTGCCGGTCCCGTTCGGTAGATATGCCGAACGGGCTGGCGGTCAGCGTGGAGCCGGCCGCCAGCCCGTTACGGGTCAGCCGCGTTTACCTGTTGTACGAACCGAAGTCGTACTCCTCGAGCGGCACGGCCTCGCCCGAACCCTGCCCGAACGGGTAGGTCTCAGGCTCGGCGTAGGAGCCGGGCGGGAAGGCCGACGAGCGGGCGTCGTCGGTCGGCTCGACCCGGATGTTCCGGTACACCGGCATGCCGGTGCCGGCCGGGATGAGCTTGCCGATGATGACGTTCTCCTTCAGGCCCAGGAGCGAGTCCGACTTGGCGTGGATCGCCGCGTCGGTGAGCACCCGGGTGGTCTCCTGGAAGGAGGCCGCCGACAGCCACGACTCGGTGGCCAGCGACGCCTTGGTGATGCCCATCAGGACGGCCCGGCCGGAAGCCGAGGTGCCGCCGTCGTTCACCACCGCGCGGTTGACCGCCTCGAACCGGGGCCGCTCGACCAGCTCGCCGGGCAGCAGCTCGGTGTCGCCGGACTCGAGCACGTTCACCCGCTTGAGCATCTGCCGGATGATGATCTCGATGTGCTTGTCGTGGATCGAGACACCCTGCGACCGGTACACCTCCTGCACC